>DATHSU010000184.1:0-2470 GCA_035463895.1 Ignavibacteriaceae bacterium
TGCAGTATGGCAGGATATCCTGAAATTGCCTAAAGTAGGAATAAATGATAATTTCTTTGATATAGGAGGACATTCGCTGCTTGCTGTGCAACTGCACTCAAGGCTCAAACAACTAATTGATACTGAACTTACTTTAATTGATATCTTTACTTACCCGACAATCAAATCCCTGGAGGAATTTATAAAGAAGAGAATAAATTCTGAAGATGAAATTATAACTGTTCAGACTTCAAAAAGGGCAGTAATGTCTAAACAAAGAATTAACAGATTAAAATCCAGGAATATAGATCTGGATGATAATGCAGACATTCAGAAAAACTAATAAATTACAATTTTTGTAATTTATTGAATTGATTAATTTGATTTTGAAAAAAGATAATATCGAATTTAATAGAACAAATCATTTACATTAAAAAAGGTGGAGAATAATGAAAGAAGAAACACCTAAGTTTGAATATTTAAAAGAGATTTCCGGTACACTTAAAAACCTGGATTTCCCTACCAGGTTTGCAGTTGAGGTAACAGCAGAATGTAATTTAAAGTGTTATATGTGTCATCATCCGAATATGGTGAGACCGAAGGGCAGAATGCCTTTTGAACTTTGGAAAAGATGTGCTGATCAAGTTGCAGAAATTTCTCCATCTACGCAGTGCTGGTTTTCCTTTTGCGGTGAGCCATTGCTAGAACCTGAATTGCTTATTAAAATGATCAAGTATGGTAAATCCGTTGGATTAAAATCAGTTAATATTAACACTAATGGGATGCTGCTAACACCTGATATTGCCGTACCTATAATCGAATCCGGTGTTGATTTAATAGTATTTGGCATTGATGGTTTTACAGCTGATACTTTTGAAAAGATACGGATTGAAGCAAAACGTGATGTAGTGTATGCAAATGTTGAACATCTTCTGAAGGTAAGGGATGAATACGGTAGTAAACCCGAAATTCAGGTTCAATTTATTGAAATGGAAGAAAATAAACATGAATTTGAAAAATTTAAGAACTACTGGCTTAAAAAGGGTGTAACCATTAAAGCACGCAGAATGTTAAGTTGGGGTGGAATTTTTGAGACAAATCTTCAGGTCCCGAATGAAGAACGCATTCCTTGTCCGTGGGCTTGCACTATGATGCATGTTTTTTGGGATGGAAGGGTGCCGCGTTGTCCCGGCGATACAGAAGGTCATGAAGGTTCCGGAAATGCCTGGGATGAACCACTTAGTGTACTTTGGGCTAAATTAGGGAATAATAGAGATTTACATCTTCAGCATAGGTTTGATGAACTTCCTGAACGCTGTCATACTTGTACAGACTGGATGACCGGATCGGCAGATAGAATTAAACCCTTATAGAAATAGTAAATAATCAGAAAAGTAAAATCAGGCGAGGCTATGAAATCGATACTTTATCTTTGTGGTGCAGGTAATGCTGAAGGCGTAAGGCTTGCTCTCAGAATTAATGAGAAGCACAAGTATTGGGAAAAAATATTTATTCTTGATGATGATCCTGATAAATCGGGAAAGAAAATTCTTGGAATCGAAATTCTTGGACCATTTGATATTCTTAATAATGCAGATCCGTCGACTACTGAAGTTGTTAATCTTGTAGCGAGAACAACTTTGAAAAGAAAAAAAGCTTATGAAAGAATTTCTGAATTTGGTATTCCTTTCGTATCGCTAATAGATCCTTCTGTCGATATCTGGGGCGTTGAATATAAAGGAGATGTAATCATCTATCCGAATGTAACCTTTTCGGCAGGTGCAGTTTTAGATCATGGATCGGTGGCATTTACTGGAGCAGTTATCGGTCATGGATGTACCGTCGGTAAATTTTGCATCATTGCACCAGGTGCAGTATTGAATGCTAGAATAACGGTTGAAGACGGTGTGTACATTGGAACAAATTCCTCGATTCTGCCGGATCTGAAAATTGGTGCGTGGGCTACAATAGGATTGAATTCCGGAATTATTCAGAATGTGCCTGCCGGTGCTACAGCAATGGGCGTTCCGGCTGAACTGATTATAGTTCCCGAAATAGAATCCCAAACAAATGATGATATTGGAATTATTACTGATAATAAAGAGTTTAATAAACCTTGTGATGAATCACAGGTAGAGTTAGAAAATAATATTTTAAAAATTTGGAAAGAGATGCTTCAGAAAGAAACCATTAAGCTTGATGACAATTTTTTTGATTTAGGCGGTCATTCACTTCTCGCTGTTCAATTATATGAAAAATTAAAAAATATGTTAAATACTAAAATTACACTGATCGATATTTTTCATTATCCGACAATACAATCTTTTATAGATTTTTTAGAAAATAAGAACTCGAATGTTTCCCAAATTTTTTTATCTGCAGATTCTAAGCGGGTTTCATTATTCAGGCAGTGCTTTGCCAAATCTTCATCAGGCAGCAGAAGTACTTTAAATGATTCAAACACTAAGGAGATAGATCAGGAATGAACAAT
>DATHSU010000185.1:0-7008 GCA_035463895.1 Ignavibacteriaceae bacterium
TACAAAAAATCTTTTATCTGTCGGCTCGGAAAGTTCTTTATCGAGATCAACAAAGTGAAGGTCATTGCCTGTGAAGCCAAGCATTCCAACATCAAGCATCCTTATTGCCTTTTGCAGGACTTCTTCAAAGCTTCTGCCGAGTGACATGACTTCACCTACAGATTTCATTTCAGAACCAAGCTGAGTACTGACTTGCTGAAATTTTTGCAAATCCCATCTCGGGAATTTTAAGGCAACATAATCAAGAGCAGGTTCAAAGTTAGCAGATGTTTCCTGTGTTATTGCATTCACAATTTCATTAAGCGCATAGCCGAGAGCCAGTTTTGTTGCAATGAAAGCAAGAGGATATCCCGTTGCTTTCGATGCAAGCGCAGAACTTCTGCTTAACCTGGCATTCACTTCAATGATGCGGTAGTCTTCAGAATTCGGATCGAGCGCATATTGAATATTACACTCGCCGATAATTCCAAGATGACGGATTAATTTTATGCCTATTGAACGAAGCTTAAAATTTTCTCTTGCTGAAAGAGTTTGAACCGGAGCAATTACAACACTGTCTCCCGTATGTATTCCCATAGGATCAAGGTTTTCCATTCCGCAGATAGTAATGCAATTGTTATAATTGTCGCGGACAATTTCATACTCAACTTCTTTCCATCCGTACAAAGATTCTTCAATTAAGATTTGAGTAGTAAACGCAAAAGCTTTTCTTGCTTTCTCTAATAATTCATCTTTATTGTTTACAATTCCCGAGCCTAATCCACCAAGTGCATAGGCAATTCGAACCATAACAGGAAAACCTATTTCTTCAGCAGCGCTTACAGCTTCATCAGTGTTGGTTGCTGTTTTACTTTTGGCAACTTTTAATCCGACTTCCTCAACTCTTTGAGAAAATAATAATCTGTCTTCTGTATCTTTAATTGATTCAACCGGAGTACCGAGAATTTTTATATTATGTTTTTCAAGTATGCCGCTGTCATAAAGTTCAACACCAACGTTTAATGCGGTCTGTCCGCCAAACTGGAGAAGAATACTGTCCGGTTGTTCCTTCTCAATTACCTTTTCCACAAACATTGTTTTGATGGGAATGAAGTAAACTTTATCAGCAAAGTTTTCAGATGTTTGAATTGTTGCAATGTTAGGATTAACAAGCACGGTTGTGATACCATCTTCCTTAAGAGCCTTAATTGCCTGTGAACCGGAATAATCAAATTCACCGGCTTGTCCGATTTGCAGCGCACCGCTGCCGAGTATTAAAACTTTTTTTGGTTTACCTTTTTTAATCATAATTCTTAATGCTGAATTTATTTCAGCATCTTTAGTTTAACATTGAGATCCCGAAATAAATTCGGGATGACTTTTACTTCAAAGCACGAACGAACATATCAAAAATAAATTCACAATCATCCGGACCGGGAGAAGCTTCAGGATGAAACTGTGACGCAAAAAACGGTTTTGATATGTGAATTATTCCTTCATTGGTTCCGTCGTTATCATTCACAAACCATTCACGCCAATCTTCTGGGAGTGTGTTTGAATCAACCGCATAACCATGGTTTTGTGAGGTAATATAACATCGTTTCGTGCCAAGCTCATTGCATGGCTGGTTATGTCCGCGATGACCATACTTTAGTTTAAATGTATCTGCTCCTGCTGCAAGTGCTAGTATTTGAGAACCGAGACAGATTCCGAGAATAGGCTTATTATTTTGAATAGCCCTTTTTACATTTTCGATTGTTGCAGTATTCATTTTCGGATCACCGGGACCATTTGACAACATAATTCCATCAGCTTCAATTTTATTAAAATCAAAATCATAAGGAACCCGGATAACAGAAATATTCCTTCCAAGAAAAGCACGAATGATATTATTCTTGGTTCCGCAATCCACAAGAATAACTTTTTTCTTTCCGGCTTTATATTCGACAGGCTCATAAACACTTACTTCAGCTACTAAATTATTTTGATTGGGGTCTTCAAAATCTACAACAGTGTTTTCATCAATTATAATTTTTCCGGGCATCGTTCCTTTGTCCCGTAATTTTCTTGTGAGCATTCTTGTATCGATTCCATAAATGCCGGGGATCTTCTCTTCCTCCAGCCAATCAGCTAATGATCTTTCGGCATTCCAGTGGGAATATTCAAACGAGTAATCGGAAACGATCAGCGCACGTATGTGAATTTGATCCGACTCATAATTTTTATACAATCCGTTTTCTTTTTCTTTTGGCGGAACACCATAGTTGCCGATTAGCGGATAAGTACACACAAGTATTTGTCCACGATAGGATGGATCAGTCAGTGTTTCGGGATAACCAACCATTCCGGTGTTGAAAACAACTTCACCGTTTGTGTTGCCTTCACAACCGAAGCTATAGCCGGAAAATTCTGTTCCGTCTTTAAGGATTAGTTTGGCAACACGCCTTTTTAATGTTAATGGTGTGTTCATATTGCTTTCACTGATTGAACTCATCCCCCGCCCCTTTCTCTTATAAATAGAAGGGGTAATGCGCCTGAAAAAGTCCCTCTCTTTTTAAGAGAGGGGTTTAAGGTGAGTTCTCTTGTATACATCATAAAAATTTTACATAAAAAAATAGCCACTCGCTGAGTGGCTATTATAGATAGACTCTAAATATTAAAAGGAAAACGTCGAATACTTTTGTCTTGTTCAAGGCTCTTTGTTTTTGGTTGCCAAATATAAAACGGTGATTTAACAGATACAATTTTTATATTTAGATAAGATGAAAAAAAATTTATCACCTCACCTTTCAGCAATTCTGCTTGCCCTGCTGGTCACCTTTTTATGGTCCACGTCTTTTGTGATTATAAAACTTGGATTAAAAGAAATTCCGCCGTTGACTTTTGCCGGATTAAGGTACTCTATTGCATTTGTTTGTTTGCTGCCGTTTATCTTTACTAAAAAGAATATCCCGGTAGTTAAAAATCTTGAAAAAAATGATTGGATAAAACTGATACTTCTTGGAATTTTGTTTTATGCCTTTACACAAGGCACACAATTTATCGGATTATCTTTACTTCCTGCAGTAACAGTAAGCTTGTGGCTGAACTTTACTCCACTTGTAGTTGCAGTAATGGCGATTTTTCTAATTAAAGAATTTCCTACACAGCTTCAGTGGATTGGCGTTGGTTTGTTTATCATCGGGATACTTACATATTTCTATCCGGTATCATTAAGTGAAGATCAATCATTAGGATTAGTTGTTATGACCATCGGTGTTTTTGCGAATTCCTCATCTGCAGTGCTTGGAAGAAGTGTTAACAGAAAGGGAAATATCAATCCGCTGGTTGTAACTGTCGTTAGCATGGGAATCGGATCGGCTATACTTTTAGTGACAGGAATAATAATTCAGGGATTTCCAGCCATAAGTTTTGAAAATGTTCTATATCTACTATGGCTTGCAATAATTAATACCGCACTTGCCTTCACTATCTGGAATTATACACTCCGCACTTTAACCGCAATGGAATCAAGCATTATAAACGGGACAATGCTCATTCAGATTGCAGTACTTGCCTGGGTCTTTCTTGGCGAAGCTATAACAATAAAAGAAATATCTGGTATGTTTATAGCTACCATTGGTGCTGCTCTTGTACAATTAAAACTTAAAAAACCCCTAAAATCTTAGCGAAACCCATTATTTGATGTTAATGGAACTTTTTTTGATATTATGTGTTGTAACACGTATATTGCTATCACAAAATCACAATCATTATTTAAAGGAGAAAAAAATATGACAACATGGAAAATTGATAAGTCACATTCTGAAATTAAGTTCAAAGTAAAACATCTTGTCGTTTCAACTGTAACAGGACAGTTCAACGAATTTGATGCAACTATTGAATCTGACAAACCGGATTTTTCAGATGCAAAAATTTCTTTTGAAGCCGTTATCAACAGTATAGATACAAAAAATGAGCAGAGAGACGGTCACCTGAAATCAGCGGATTTTTTTGATGCGGAAAATTACCCGAAACTAACATTTGTTTCTAAATCGATTGAGAAAAAATCTGATAGTGATTACAAAGTTACCGGAGATATTACAATTCGGGGAACAAAAAAAGAAATTACTCTTGATGTGATTTACAACGGCACTGTAAAAGGCTTCGGTAATATTGAAGTTGCCGGGTTCGAAATAACAGGAAAGCTTAACAGATTTGACTTCGGATTGAAGTGGAATACTCTTACAGAAGCTGGTGGAATTGTTGTAGGTGAAGAGATTAAGATCGAGATAGCTGTTGAGTTGAACAAAGCTTAGTAAAGAAATTACATTATCTCAGATTATTGGGGCTGTCTCTTAACTCATTTTTTTTGGGTAGTCGCAAGTTTCAGCTTGCGAAAATATGACAAATACGCAACTTAAAAGTTGAGGCTACCTTGTGTTTAAGACTTTTGAGACAGCCACTTTTTTATTATCTCTCTGTTTATAAAGCAGACTTTCCCCACCATTCATCCTTTTTAACTTAAAGAAACATAAACATTCCTTATTTTTGTGAAGGTTAATTCATAATAAACGGAAAAACAAAATGAAAATTTTTCTGATCTTTCTCATCTCAACAGCATCACTGTTTTCACAAATTAAAGCAGATGATGTTCAGACATTTACCCTTAAGAACGGAATGAAAATTATGGTTCTTGAGAAGACGATAATCCCCAATGCTAATATGTACCTGTTCTGGAAAGTCGGATCACGTAATGAATATCCCGGCATAACCGGTCTATCTCATTTCTTTGAGCATATGATGTTCAACGGCGCAAAAAAATACGGACCAAAAGAATTTGACCGTGTAATGGAAGCAAACGGAGGGGCAAATAATGCATACACCTCACAGAACATTACCGCCTACACAAACTGGTTTCCCAAAACTGCTATGGAAGTGATCTTCGATCTTGAAGCAGATAGAATAGCAGACCTTGACTTCGACCCCCAAATGATTGAGAGTGAAAGAGGGGTTGTTCTTTCTGAAAGAACAACGAGCTTGGAGAACAGTCCGCTGTCAGAATTATGGGAGGCAGTTCAGGGTACTGCTTATTTTGCTCATCCATACCGATGGCCCATAATTGGTTATGAATCAGATATTAAAAACTGGACCAAAGAAGACCTGGAAAATTATTTCCACACTTATTATGCACCCAATAACGGACTGGTTGTAATTTCCGGGGATGTAAAAATTGAAGAAGTTAAAAAACTTACACAAAAATATTTTGAGCCAATTCCAGCAGGACCAAAACCGAGAGAAGTGCACACTATTGAGCCGGAGCAAAAAGGAGAAAAAAGACTTTTTGTTAAAAGAGAAGTCCCTTCTGCATTTGTAATGATTGCCCACCACGTTCCTGAAACCGGAAGTGATGATTATTATGCACTCGATCTCCTTAGTTCAATTTTATCTCAGGGAAGATCATCACGTTTTTACAGCACTCTTGTTGAAGACAAGCAGCTTGCAATTCAGGCAGGATCTTTTTATTACGATTCTTTCGATCCCACGCTTTTTTATTTTTATGGAGTTTGCGGTGATGGCGTTAAACCTTCTGTACTCGAAAAAGCACTTTTAGAAGAAATAGACAAAATTGTAAATGAAGGGATAGCTGAAAACGAATTGCAGAAAGTTAAAAATCAAAAACTAATGGAGTTCTACAGAACCACGGAAACAATTAACGGACTGTCAAACACTATCGGCACCTATGAATTATTCTTTGGCGATTATAAAAAATTATTCACAGCACCGGATGATTATAAAAAGGTTACCGCAGATGATATTCAGCATGTAGCGGCAAAATATTTTACAAAGCAAAACAGAACAGTGGGAGTTTTGAATACGGAGGAAGAACTATGAAACGAGCAATAAAGCACAATAATAGCGCTGTGATTAAAACAATCATCCAATCACTCAATCTTTCAATCTTGCTTTTGATTGTTTTCAGCACTTCAACCTTTTCACAGTTTCGGCTTCCTTCTTACGAAAAAGTAGAAATGGAAAATGGTGTAACTGTTTACTTAATGGAAAAGGAAGATGTTCCGCTCATATCCGTTTCGGCCGTTTTTGACGGCGGTGCTGTTAAAGACGGATCACAATCCGGTATAGCATCATTTACGGCGGAGGCATTAAGGTTCGGTACAAAAAACTACACACGCTCACAAATTGATTCACTGTTTAACTTTTTCGGGAGCAATATCAGCACCTATGCTAATGCCGATTATTCGGGCCTATCAACACAATTCATAAAAGATAATGCAGAGATACTTCTGTCTGTAATAAAAGAAATGATTGTAAATCCTGTTTTTCCTGATGATGAAGTTCAAAGAAGAAAACAGAGATGGATAGCCGAACTTGATCAGGCAAAGGAAAGTCCGCGCTCAGTGATTGGCAGTTATTTTAACAGACATATTTTCGGTGATGCCCCATATGGTAACCCGGTAAGAGGAACAAAAGCAGGAATAGAAGGAATCACAGTTGACAAGGTAAAAGACTTCTATAAAACTAATTATCATCCGGAAAGTTCTGCAATAGCTGTGGTTGGGGACTTCAATTCATCTGAAATGAAAAACATATTACAGAAACATTTCGGAAGCTGGAAAAATGAAAACACAAAGATGATTATGGATATCCGGATGATGAATGCCCCATTCGAAGATGCATCAGTGTACCTCATAAATAAAGATAACGCTTTCGAAACCACTTTCCTGATCGGCGGTTACGGAATTAAAATGAGCAACCCGGAACAAACTCAGCTTGATGTAATAAACACAATACTTGGCGGCAGATTCACATCCTGGCTTAATGATGAACTAAGAGTAAATGCGGGTTTGACTTATGGCGCAAGAAGCAATTTTGCCAAGTATAAAAACGCCGGTACTTTTTATATGTTTACTTTTACACAGACCCGGAATACCGAAGCAGCTCTTGACCTTGCATTGAAAACATATAACAGACTTTTTGAAAAAGGAATTGACGAAGAAACTCTTTCTTCTGCAAAGAATTATGTTAAGG
>DATHSU010000186.1:0-2704 GCA_035463895.1 Ignavibacteriaceae bacterium
AAGTTATTTACTGATAACGGATTCAAAATTGTTTACGATAAAGATGAAGATCAGCCGATTGCCGATGGGTTTTACTTTACTTTTTCTTATCCCGGAATAAGTGGTGAGGAATTGCTTAATGAGTTACTTTACTATGGGATAAGTGCTATTTCACTAATTATTACGGGCAGTGAGAGAACTGAAGGAATCCGTGCCTGTGTATCGCTTGTCCAGCGCAGCCAGTTTGGAGATCTTGAGTACAGATTAAAAAAGTTTAATGAAGATCATTGATGGAAGTAATTATAAATTATAAATTATAAACCTGACTACCGGAGGTAGTTTAGAAATTAGAAATTAGAAATTAGAAATTAGAAAGGATAAATTATAAAGGATAAATTAGAAAGGGTGAACCTGGCTCTCCGGCAAAGGCATTTATTTAGGTTGTTCAATTATATTTCTTAATCTTAGCCTCAACCTCTTTCTTAATTTAGACCCGCGTCACACAGTCTATCCGACGAAGAAGCTTAATAAAATACCAGCCGCAACTGCACTTCCAATAACACCAGCTACATTCGGTGCCATTGCATGCATCAATAAATGATTAGTCTTATCGTATTGTAATCCAATCATCTGGGATACTCTTGCACTGTCAGGTACTGCAGAAACACCTGAGTTACCGATAAGTGGATTTATTTTATTCTCTTCACTTAAGAAAAGATTCATAAACTTAGCAAATAAAACTCCGCCTGTAGTAGCAATCATAAAAGAAACTGCCCCAAGAGCAAAAATTCCTACTGAAGCCGGAGTAAGAAAAGTTGTAGCCTGAGTGGAAGCACCAACAGTGACACCAATAAGAATTGTTACTATATCAATCAGAGGACCTTTTGCAGTATCGGCTAATCTTTTTGTTACACCACTTTCCTTAAGAAGATTTCCGAAAAATAACATTCCAAGTAAAGGAAGAGCTGATGGCGTAATAAAGGTTGTAAGCAGCAGACCAACTATTGGAAACATTATCTTTTCAGTTTTAGAAACTGTTCTTGGAGGTTTCATTCTTATTCGGCGTTCTTTGTCATTAGTTAATAACCTCATAATCGGGGGCTGAATAACAGGAACCAATGCCATATAAGAATATGCAGATATTGCTATTGCGCCCATTAATTCGGGTGCAAGTTTTGATGAAAGAAAAATAGCAGTTGGACCATCTGCACCGCCAATAATAGCAATTGAGGCTGCTTGTTCAGGAAGAAAGCCTAATAGTAACGCAATTGTGTAAGCCCCGAAAATACCAATCTGAGCGGCAGCACCAAGCAAAATGAGTTTAGGATTTGAAAGAAGAGTAGAAAAATCTGTCATTGCACCAATACCCAGGAAAATCAGCGGGGGATAGACTCCGTACAATACGCCAAAGTAAAGGTAATTCATTACACTGCCGGGTTCATAAACGCCAAGCTGAAGATTAGCAGATTCTAAGAAAGGAATATTACCCAGAAGGACTCCGAATCCAATCGGTATTAAAAGTAAAGGCTCATAATCCTTTGTGATAGCCAGATAAATAAATATCAAGCCAACAGCAATCATTATTGCATGACCATAGGTCAGATTTGCGAAACCCGTATACTTAAAGAACTGGTTAAAACCATCTAAAATAAAATAGAAAAACTTCTCCATAATTAAGCCCCGATTTCAATTAGTACATCACCTTCAAGCACAGAATCTCCTTTACCAATATTGATTGATTTAACTGTTCCTTCTTTATCGGAGTTGATGCTGTTTTCCATTTTCATAGCTTCCAGAGTAATCAACTTTGTTCCAATTTTAATCTGGTCACCAACCTTAACATGTAAATCAAGAATGACACCGGGAAGCGGTGATTTAATAAATCCTGCTCCTTTAGGAGCTTTTGGCGGGGCTGTTTTTGTAGTAGAGGTTGCGGAATCTGTTGAAGGCACAGCAACCGACCGCACTAGTTTAGGTGTTTTAGATTGCTGTAATGTTTTATCAACTTCAACTTTATAAATAGTACCATTAACTTCTATTTCGGCAATATTATCTTCAACATTAACGACGTTAACATCATATTTATTACCGTGAATTGTAAACTTAAAATTTTTCATAGCAGATAATCCTTGTTATCGTGGATTTTGTCTCAACCCGTAAATTTTTGAACTCCACGGGGAATATGTTCTTGAAACCCTGTTAATTGTAAGTACTGCACTTTCCTGGTCGTGCAGTTCCTGTGAATAAAGATATAAAGCTGCTGCTATTGCAGCGTTAATTTCTCCGGTTAATTCTGCTTCTTTTATAGCTGTATCTGAATGACCTTCTTTTATTCGCCTTTTCTTGCCTTGAGCTTGAATCAATTTGGTAAGGTTAAGAAAAACGACATAGAGAAGAAGCAGCGATGTGAAAACGACGGCTATTCCAACTGCAGCTAAACCAAATCCGATTGGATCAACTTCTTCAAACTCCTCAGCATTTTCATGAATATGCTGAAGAAGTGAATCTGATTGAGCGGATTGAATAACGGCTATTAGTTTTGCTATAATTAAATTTAAAGTCATTTAAGTTTACCTCCTCTATAAGGGAATATTTGAGTGTTTCTTTGGAGGATTTGTATCTTTCTTTGTAGAAAGTGATTGCAGAGCACGAATCACTCTGAATCTTGTATTCCGGGGTTCGATCACATCATCAATATATCCATATTTAGCAGCGACATAAGGTG
>DATHSU010000187.1:0-6305 GCA_035463895.1 Ignavibacteriaceae bacterium
CGGACATTGTTATGCAGAACGAAACCGGTAAGGAAATAAAATTATCATCATTAAGCTCAGATAAAATACTGTTAGTCTTTTACTCAACTGACTGTCCGCACTGCACGGAATTACTACCTGAACTTTATAAACTATATAAAGAGCAAAAAAGTAACAAAATTGAAGTCCTTGCAATTTCATTGGATGAGAATAGAGTTGCCTGGCAGGAATACATTAAGACAAATGGATATAATTGGATAAATGTAAATGATACAAGTGCCTGGAGCAGTAAAGCTGCACGGGATTATTACATTTATGCAACACCGACAATGTTTTTGGTTGATAAAACAAGAAGATTGATCACAATGCCAGGCGATGTGGGGGAAATAAGAAAAGTGTTATAGAATAATCAGTGCTTTTTACTCCTTATTCAAATACCCATCACTCATAACTATCTGTTTTAAAAAAGATGACTCGGATATATGTTCATTAAGTTTATTGAAATATTCAATCAGATATGAGAGGCGAAGGTTCTCTTCTTTAAGTATTAGTAACTCCTGCTGCTGCTCTAAGGTCAATCCGGATTTTTCTGCCACCTTAAATGACTTTGTTTCAGATTCCTTAAATCTTTTCCAAAAGGATTCGTCTAAATGAAAGTTTGCTTTGTTTAATATTTCTTCAAACTTTTCTTTCATCTTCTCAAGCAAAGAAAAATCTGTTCCGGGATCATCATCTTCATAGTCTTCAACTGTGGCTTCAAGGTATCCATCAGGATTCATAGAAACATCACCTATTAAATATCTCTTTATTCCTTTTACAATTATGTCTGATTCTCCTGTGTCGTATTTCTTTATAACCTCACTTACTTTAACAAATACGCCTACATCTGAAATTCTGGTCTTGAATTTTGATACAATTATAAATCCGCTGCTTTCCGCAAGACATTTCTGAAGAAGTTTCCTGTATCTTTCTTCAAAGATGTGTAATGGATATCGTGAATTTGGAAATACTACTAATTGAAGAGGGAAGAGGGGGATTTTTTTCATGTTATATGATCTCAGATTATGGATTAACGATTGTTGATTTCAGAAGTAAAATCCAAAATCTTCAATCGTTAATCCTTGTTCTTAAATCAGAATTTAAAATTACTATTTAGCTTGAGAAAACAGCTCAGACACTTTATCCCAGTTAACAACGTTCCACCAGTTATCCATGTATTCCGGTCTTCTGTTCTGGTATTTGAGATAATAAGCATGTTCCCAAACATCTAATCCAAGAATTGGTGTGCCTTTAACTTCGGCAACGTCCATTAAAGGATTATCCTGATTAGGAGTAGAAGTAACAACTAACTTTCCTCCGGCAACAACAAGCCACGCCCATCCTGAACCGAATCTTGTTGCACCGGCGCTGTTAAACTTTGTTTTAAAATCTGCAAATGAACCGAATGCAGATTTGATTGCATCGGCCAATGCACCGGTTGGTTCACCCCCGCCGCCTTTTTTCATAATAGTCCAGAACATTGAGTGATTCCAATGTCCGCCGCCATTATTTCTTACTGCAGCCGGATGTTTCGAAATGTTAGTCATAAGATCATCCAGAGATTTTCCTTCCATCTCCGTGCCTTCAACAGCTTTGTTAAGATTTGTTACATAAGCATTATGATGCTTTGTATGATGTATTTCCATAGTCATCTTATCAATGTATGGTTCAAGTGCATCATATTCATAAGGTAATTTGGGTAATTCGAATTTTGCCATAGCGTTTTCATGCCTCCTGGTATTTTGTTTTGAAATAGTATCTAAGGTTGATTGAATCGGACCAAAAGCTGTTACAACAGGAATCGCTCCGAGTGTCATTAAAAATTTTCTTCTTTCCATAAGTATCCTTTATGATTAAATTAAACGCCAAAGGATTCACCGCAGCCGCATGTTTTTGCTGCATTGGGATTGTTAAACACAAAACCTTTGCCATTGAGTCCATCCGAGAAATCAAGTTCTGTTCCTGTAAGATAAAAAAGACTTTTCCCGTCAACAAAAAGCTTTACTCCGTCATTCTCAATAACAGAGTCGCCGTCTTTTATTTCGCCATCGAAACCAAGTGTATAAGTTAAGCCGGAACAACCACCGCCTTTAACACCGACTCTCAATCCAAAATCAGCGGGAATTTTATTTTCATCCATAATTCTTCTTATTTCCCTGGATGCTTTTTCAGTTATTTTTATTTCTGATTGAATTTGAAGTTCATTCATAGATATTTGCTCCTTAATTAAAATTGAAATGGATCACCGGGAACTGCCGTAGCAAATTCCGGATAGTTTACTTTCCATCCCTGGTTATTCATTCTTATAAAAATCTGATCAGCCTCTAAAGATTTTGCGAATTCCCCAGCGTATTTCTCAGCTTCAGGATAACTTAATTCAATTCCTCTTTTTTCAAAATAACTTCTTATACCGTATTGAAGATCGCGGAAAAAGAAATTTGAATTATGAAATAGAGGAAATCGTGCTCTTAAAAAGTTTAGAATCTGTTCTCTCTCTTCAACAAGAATATTAATATTTTTGTTCACTAAGCCCACTTTATGATAATTCTTTTTATTTGTTATAGATTAAATATTAAATAATATGAGTTAACTTTGTTTCCTGGAATACTTTATCAATTTTTTGCTGAACTAAACTTAAAGGCTCCCTGATCTTGCAGCAATCTATATGTGAACAATCTGAAGCATTACTTTTTTCCTTAAAACAGGTGGTAATTTTATATTCAGAATCCACTGCTGAAATCAACTCTGTCAGCGATATATCATTCGGATTTTTAGACAAACTGTAGCCGCCTTTTGCACCTTGAAACGAATTTATAATATCCATTTTTACTAATTTTTGTAACACTTTAGAGACTAATTCGTAAGAAATATTGTAATTTTCTGCAATTTCCTTAGCAGTAACACAAGTGCCGTGGTTATTCAACACCATATATCTGGCAGCCATAAGTGCATATTCAGCTTTTTTTGATAGTTTAAACATATACGACTAAAATTGTCGGGATTAACTTAACAATTTATTCAACAAATTTCAAATAATTAAGGAATTAAAATCCAAGCATTTTTATGGATGTCTTTGCCAAATCAACAATAGGTGTGAAATAGACCCCAAAGAATAATGTGGGTACAATCAATAAAAGCAAGACTATATAATGCAGAGGTGAAACGGTAATAGCTGGTTTATCCTTATCTATTTTAACTAGATAAAGATTCTTAAGAACTCTGACATAGTAATAAAGTGACACCACGGTATTAAGCAAAGCAATGAAAGCCACTGTGATCATATTTGCATCCAGAAGGGCGATGAACAAATACAACTTGGCAATAAAACCGGCAGTTGGTGGAAGTCCTGTTAGAGAAATAAGAAATAATGCTAAAGCTACTCCAAGAAATGGAATCGATTTTCCTAATCCTTTGTAGTCATCAATATGTTCTGTGCCGATCTTATTTGCAATAAGCATAACTACATAAAAAGCACCAAGATTCATAAAAAGATATATTGCAAAGTATATTATAACAGCCATTAAACCCTGGTTCGAAAGAACGGCGATTCCAAGTAATATATATCCGGCGTGAGCAATGCTGGAATAAGCAAGCATTCTTTTAAGATTATCCTGCCAGAGAGCTGCAAAATTTCCAAGCGTCATTGTTATGATTGATAGAATAACCAATAAACTCTGCCAATCAATAAGATTTATAGGATTAAAATAACCATTGGATGTGGTTGAGGAGATAAAACCTATATTGATAAATCTAATCAGCACAGCAAAGCCAGCTGCTTTACTGGCAACTGAAAGATAGGCAGTTATAGTGATTGGAGCACCTTCATACACATCTGGTGTCCAGAAATGAAATGGAACGATGGAAATTTTAAAACCAAAACCGGCAACTATCATCAGTGAAGCAAGAATAAATGTTATATCTAATACTGTAATTGATGAGAGTATTGAGTTAATTTCATAAAGATTTGTTGATCCGGTAATTCCATATAAAATTGAAATGCCGAACAGCATTATTCCTGAAGAGGCGCTTCCGTATATAACATATTTTAATGATGCTTCGCTGTTACGAATTGAGTTTTTTACAAATCCGGCAAGTACGTAAGATGAAAGTGATAACAGCTCAATGGCAAGATATATAAGAATTAAATCCGTTGCAGAGCTTAAAAGTGACATTCCAAGCAGCATTCCGAATAACAATGTATAATATTCACCATGCCTGTCTTTTGTTTCTTTAATTTCATTTGATGAAAACGAGAATAGAATTATGAAAGCAGTAGTGATAAGAAAAAGCAGCTTGAAGAATGCACCAAAAGGATCAACTGCCATCAGACCTTTATTAGAGGCTGTGCTGAATGCAAAATTAAAAAATCCGAACTGCTCGACTACAAAAATTCCCGAAACAAAAATACCGGCAAGACTTATATAAGGCAGAATTTGTTTTCTGTTTTTTAATATCAGATCAGCAAGCACAATAATAACCAGAGTTGCCGTAAGAGAAATCTCCGGTTTGATCAGATAAAGTGAATCAGAAAAATCTAATGGTAACAATATTATTTTCCGGAATTAATTTTAAAATCCTGCTGAACTATAAAATGCCTGTGCATCTGCAATAAACTTTACCATAGCATTAACAGATGCGTTCATTAACTTTAACATTGGTGATGGATAAACACCAAGGAAAATTATAATAATTGTCAAAGGAATGAACATTAAGTATTCTCTTGGCTCAAGATCTTTTAGAGAACTCCATTTTTCATTTAATGGACCGAGAAAAACTCTTTGCAACGCCCACAACATATATCCCGCACCTAGTAAAATTCCTAATGTTGAGACAATAGCTATTATCCTTATAGTATCTTTTCCGAATGCACCAAGAAATACAAGTGCTTCTGAAATAAAGCCGCTCAAGCCCGGTAAACCAATTGCTGCAAAAAATGCCACAGTGACGAAACCTGTATATATGGGCATTTGTTTTCCTAATCCGCCGAATGCATCAAGATCGCGTGTATGTGTGCGATCATAAACAACTCCAACTATCAAAAAGAGCATTGCTGTAATAGTACCGTGATTGAACATCTGAAGTATTGCACCGGTGACACCAAGCGTATTTAATGATGCCATACCAAGCATGACAAATCCCATATGTGAAACGGATGAATAAGCTATAAGTCGTTTAAAATCCTTTTGTGCCAACGCACACAATGCGCCGTAAATAATATTTATCATTCCGAATACAGCAATCCACCAATGAAGATGTTGTGTTATATCAGGGAAAACAGGAAAAGAAATTCTTAAAATACCATAGGTACCCATTTTAAGAAGAACTCCTGCAAGAATAACACTGATAGCAGTTGGTGCTTCAACGTGTGCATCCGGAAGCCAGGTGTGGAATGGAAACATCGGAATTTTTATGGCAAAGCCGACAAACAATGCCACGTATGCAATAAATCTTAAATTATTAGGATTAAGCGGTGATAGAATTCCAGTTTGTGTGTAATTATCAGAATTCATCATTTCTAACATATTAAATGTAAATGCTCGTGTACCGTCAGCAAGTGTTTCCATTGAACTGAAGTACAATCCGATCATAACAAGCAGAATGAAAATTGAACCAAGTAATGTGTAAATAAAGAACTTAATTGCGGCATACTCTCTTCTTGGTCCGCCCCAGATACCGATAAGGAAGTACATAGGCAGCAGCATAACTTCCCAGAAAACATAAAACAAAAAGAAATCCAGTGCAACGAAAACACCCATCATACCTGTATTGAGCAGCAGGAACATTGCAAAATATCCTTTAACAGATTTATCAATGTTCCATGAAGAAAGAGCTGCGATAAAAGTTACAATTGCAGTAAGCAGAACCATCGGTGTACTGAGACCGTCAACACCGAGGAAATAATCTATCTTTATTGTTCCTATCCATGAAAAACCTTCTATCTCAATCCACCTGAATTTTTCAACAAACTGAAAAGAAGCAGGATCATTTATCCCTCCCAGATTATAATTATAATTCATCAGCAAAACTGCTGAAAGAATCACCTGGATACCTGAAACAAGAAGAGTTAAGCTTCTTATAATTACAGGCTGATCCTTTGGAAGAAATAAAACTATTATCATTCCCAGAATCGGAAGGAACGTTATTAAAGTTAATATTGGAAAGTTTTCCATTTAATTACCTAAAAATTCTTAAATACAAATAATAACATCACAATTGAAAAAATTACAAGAACTATATACGTTTGAACTTTTCCGGTTTGAAATCTTCTAAACAAAATTCCGATAAAC
>DATHSU010000188.1:0-9260 GCA_035463895.1 Ignavibacteriaceae bacterium
TTAAGTTCTATCTTTAAGAAAAAGAAACCTGCGCCGCAAAAACCTGAAGCACGGGTCCCGCAGCAGCGTGAAAAAGTTGATATCAGCTATTCACCGGAACAGGAAATGCAACCGACTTCTGTAAAATCTTCATCAACAGATGAATATGATATATTGAAAGAGTTAGAACAGTTTTTTAAGGTTGGCGAGCCGCAGCAGAAACCTGCTCCAAAACCGCAGCCAAAAATTCCTCCCACAAGGGTTGAACAGAAGAAAAAAACTGTTGAAGATTCATGGCGCACAAGAACCGATTCTGAACATAAATATGAAGATTTCTGGGAAAAGAAAAGCAGAGATGTTGCTCAAAGGCAAAAAGACGTTGACTCATTAACTTCAAGGCAGGCTGCTAAGTTTGAAGAGATGCTTAAAGAGAAAAAGGGGTATTCAACTGCTTTTCAGAGAAATATTTTTAAGCAGTTGAGACATCCTTCTACTTTGAAAGAATATATTGTTATTTCGGAAATACTCGGAAAGCCCAAAGCTCTTAAGCACAGATGAATCAGAAAAAATATGTTCTGAAAAGATTCAAGCAAGCGGGACTCGCAGAAAAGATAGATGAGTCCCGCTTTTTAATTAATTACCGCGAAGAACTTAACAACTCTCAATTCGAAGCAGCAACAGCTGCTGATGGGGCTTATCTTATTATTGCAGGTGCAGGTACTGGAAAAACGCGCACTCTTGTTTTCCGTGTTGCAAGATTAATTGAGTCGGGTAACAAACCCGATTCAGTTGTGCTTCTTACATTTACAAGAAAAGCAGCCAATGAAATGATGAGCCGCGCTTCTCAACTGCTGGACGACCGCTGCTCAAAAATCCGTGGAGGTACATTTCACTCTTTTGCAAATCTTACACTAAGAAAATATGCTAAGGTTATCGGAATTGATCCTTCATTCACTATTCTTGATCAGGGTGACAGTGAAGATGTAGTGAATCTTATAAGATCAAATGATGCTTTCATAACAAAAGAGAAACGATTCCCGAATAAAAAAACTCTTTACAAAGTTTACAGCTTAAGCGTAAACACAGGAATTAAAGTTGAAGATTTAATTGAAAAGGATTATCCACACTTCATTCCGCTTCTGGATAAAATTTTAGATATTCAAAAAATATTTACAGAATATAAAAGAAGAAATAATCTTTTGGACTATGATGATCTGCTTGTTCGCTTCCGACAATTTTTATTTGAAGGCGGTCATTCTGCAAATTCATTCCGCAGCAGTATTAATTATGTTATGGTTGATGAATACCAGGATACAAACAAACTTCAGGCTGATGTTGTAAAAGGATTAGTCCAGCATAATAATAACGTTATGGTTGTTGGAGACGACTCGCAATCAATTTACGCTTTCCGTGGTGCTAACTTTAAGAACATAATGGAGTTTCCCAAACTCTTTTCTAATGTTCAGATCATTAAACTGGAAGAGAATTACAGAAGTGTTCAGTCTGTTCTTGATTTTGCTAACCGGATAAACGATGCTGCAATTGAAAAGTATAAGAAAAATTTGTTCACAAGAAGAGGAACTGGTGAGCTTCCGGTTATTATTGCTGCGGCGAATGATAACCTGCAATCAAAATTTATTATTGAGAAAATACTTGATCTTAGGGAAGAAGGCGTCTCCCTCAGAGATATTGCGGTTTTGTTCCGTTCATCTTTCTTTTCATTCGATCTGGAAATTGAACTGGCTCACGCTAATATTCCTTTTCAGAAATTTGGCGGAATGAAGTTTGTTGAAACAGCACATATAAAAGATGTTATGGCATTCTTAAGAATTGCAGTCAACCCTAAAGACATCGTAAGCTGGTACAGGGTTCTGCTTATGCACGAAGGTATCGGACCTAAAACAGCACAAAAGATTCTTGATGATCTTGCACTTGGCAGACTTACAATTTCAAAAGAGCCTGATGAACAAAAAGATTTTAAACTGCGTGAAAAACTCGGACCTTTGTTCTATCTTCTTTATCAATTGCATAAGAAAAACAAAATGCCTTCTGAGTTAGTTCAGATGGTTTATGATTATTATTACAAACTCTTCAAAGTGAACTACGATGATTACAATAAACGCAGTAAGGATTTAGATATCTTCCTTAACATTGTTGAGAATTATAAATCACTCGATACTTTACTTTCAGATATGGCTATTGAACCGATTATTGAAAGTGTTGTTGATATTGAAGGAACAGACAAAGAAGAAGAATACGTAACACTTTCCACAATACATTCTGCAAAAGGATTGGAATGGCATACGGTTTTTATTATTCATTGTGTTGAAGGTTACTTCCCTTCTTCACGCTCGGCAGAAAGTGTTGAGCAATTAGAGGAAGAAAGAAGATTGATGTACGTTGCATCAACAAGAGCAAAAAATAATTTGTTTGTTACTTATCCGATGAACCTTTACGACAGAGAAGCAGGAATGACATTATCAAAACCATCCAGATTCATATCAGAAATTTCATCAGACCTTGCACAGGGCTGGCTGCTTGATGACACGATATAGCGAACCGACTCCCTGCCTTTGCCGGCAGGCAGGCCGTCCATTCCGTTGTGATTCTCTGTTACTGCTGAAATTATTTGGGATAATTATTAACCAGACAATCACTCCACCCTTCGGATCGGTCAGGAGACCGATCCCTACGTTTTTATATACAATATGTTTTTCACCTCAACAGCACCATCTTCCTCGATAACCTGTTTTCACCAGCGAATACCGAATAAATATAAACGCCGCTTGGAATATCTTTTCCATCAAAATTGATTGTGTAATTACCGGATTGCTGATATCCATAATTCTCTTCAAAAACTTTTTCACCAAGTATATTGATTACTTCAAAGCGTACATCTGAGGAAGTTAAAATTCTATATTCGATTTTTGTAACCGGATTAAATGGATTAGGATAGTTTTGAAAGAGAATGAAATTATTAACTTTTGTTTCATCATTTACGGCACCTACAGGATAAATTTGCTTCCTTCCGAATAATTGAATTCGTTCATCAATTGAATCAGTCCAGGCACTAAAATATACTATCCCCATATAGGCATAACCCAAAGCACCGATAGTCGCAGATGAACTACTTAATTTAAGGTTTATCAAAGTATCAAGAGGATCCCAACCATATTCAAATTTATTTAGTCTTATACTTTTTATTCCGCTGCTATCAACAAAATAAGTGTGAGGCACGTAGGGATAAACATCTGCATTTTTCTTTTCATAAGGTCTAGTAACAATCATCGGCATATCGCTTTTAAAGTAAGAAATATCGCCAGAAAATGGCAAATCTACCAAAACAGGCAATTTAGTTAAATCCCAGTCCTCTATATAAAAAAGTCTTCTTTCACCATTTAGAGTATCTTCAAAACTCAACACAGGTTCAAACCACTGAACCACTTGAAAATCAGGATTAGAACAATCACAATTATCGAGAATAATACTTTTAGTATACCACTGATAATTTGAATCGCGGAACTTGGAAACCAGTCGTTTGTTGCCTGATTTATTTGTTTCGACTGCAATAATAAAGAGTCCGTCCCTTGGAATTCCTCCCGGAAAGCTAGAATACTTTATACCAGTATAATCAGTGTACTTAGAAATTGAATCATCTTTAAAGACAGGATGAGAGTAAACAGAATCATTCGCATAAGTAAGGTAGATTATTTCATCACCACGTCTAATTAGTAATCTTGTTGAATCGCCAAAACCATAGTCGTTCGAAGTAATAATTTTATAATCATATTCATCCTCTTGCGAAGTGGTAAGATATTTAATATCACCATAGTTACCATTAACAAAAGGTATAAAAGCAATATCCAAATTGCCGTTTCTGTTTGTGATAAAATATAAATTTTCATAATCATCTGCAGATGGCTTGATATCCTGAAAATTTCCGGAAGTTATTCTGATAGTATCTGTAAATAACTGGTTTTCTGAATCATATGAAACTGCATAAATGTTAGAGAAATTATTTCTATGCAGCTCGAAGAATAAGAAGTTAGAATAAGAGTAATAATATGCGTGATTAATAAAGGGATTTCTGATATTATATTCTCCATTTGTAATTTGTATTATCTGAAAATCCTGTGCGGCAAGTTGGAAGCAAAATAAAATCAACAACGGAAATAAAACTGTCTTTTTCATGACATTCTCCTGTTTGTCAGTTCAAACTTATAAAAAAGAAATAAAAAAGGCGAGCCGTTTGACTCGCCTAAAAGAACTAAACCTCCAGGGTTTTGTACTTCGGATTGGTGCCTGAACCTCGGAAGTCTCTGAAATTTACTTCATCAACAGCATTTTTTTAACTGACTTAAAACTGCCGGCTTCAATTGAGTAGAAATAAACACCTGAAGCAAATCTGCTTGCATCAAAGTTAACTTCATACCTGCCCGCTTTCTGATTAGTATTAACCAGCGTAGCAACTTTTTCACCAAGCAAATTATAAACTGAAAGATTAACAAATCCATCCTGTGGTATTGAGAATTTAATTGTAGTTGCAGGATTGAAAGGATTAGGAT
Organism: Ignavibacteriaceae bacterium; assembly: GCA_035463895.1. Classification (GTDB taxonomy): domain Bacteria; phylum Bacteroidota; class Ignavibacteria; order Ignavibacteriales; family Ignavibacteriaceae; genus JAGXRK01. The sequence goes on from DATHSU010000188.1 coordinate 4,545, forward strand.
AATTCTGTTCAAGTGCAAAAACTAATGGAGGATTAACTTCCACATTCACTTCTTTTGAGTAAGAGAATGTACCGTCAAAATCCATCTGCTTTAATCTATATGTATATGAACCAACAGCAACATTCTGATCGCTGTATGAATACGTACGTACTTCCGTTGTCGTTCCGAAACCTGGTATAAACCCTATCTTTTCGAAACTGCTGTTTCCGTATTTTCTTTCTATATCAAATCCACGATTATTTAGTTCCGTAGCTGTTGACCAGTTCAACATAACTTTATCATCAACTAAAGAAGCGTTGAAAGATGTTAATTCAACAGGAATTACAAGATCTTTCATAAGCTGCTCAACAGTGTTTTCAATAAGCGCTTCAGCAACAGAAGATGGAGAAACCTGCGATATTGCAAATGTAAAGAATACATTTCTGATTATTGTTGTATCATTATCCGGATTATAAATTATAATACTTCCATTTGCAGGCGCAGTTGTATTACTCCAGTTTGCCAATCTTCTTACACCCGGTTTACCCGGTAAAAGAGTAACTTCATCCCTTGCACCCCAGCCGGTTCCACCGCTATTCAGAACTGTAATTGATGAAGGAAGTGTATTCGGATCGTTGAACATCGGATGAAAAGGAGCTGTTACAGCTATATTTCCATTAGTTCTATCGCTTACCCAGGAACTGTCATTAAGCACTGCCCTGCGGAAGGGAGGATCTAAATCAGTTGTTGTACCAGAATTCCTGAACACATACCCGACTTCACCGCCTTCTGTAAGTGTTTTCCCACCAGCTAAAGTAAATCTGACAACCGCTGCTCTAACTGCAGCATTTCCAAATATTGTTGATTCCTTAACGCCTGCACTTAAAATTATTACATCATAAGAAGAAAATATTGATGTATCAACTGAGCCAAAATTATATTGTTCAGCAGTAAAACCTGCAGCATTCAAAGTGTTTGTAATTAATGTTGCAGAAACACCAAGCGGACTGAGAATATCACCTTCTCCGCCTTTTACATCTGAAGTTCTTTCAACCAATGTTGCATCATCATCAAGTACAAGAACTACACCTCTTGTATCAATTATGTTGAATGTGTGATAACCAGTTGTTGGATTGTAAGCTATATTACTCTGACTTGAATTATCGGAAGCTTTAATTCTGTATTCCACCTGATCACCAATTTGAACAATTAAAGCAGGGAACATTCCACTGTATGCATTACCGCTAGTGTTTGTCATCGGGAAAGTACTTACTGCTCCCCCATTTATCCTAACTTCACCTTCCACAGAACCCACACCAATGTTATCAGTAACCTGGGCAGTTATGCCAACAGGCCATCTTATTAAAGCAACATTACCAATCGGTAAATGAGTAATTACAGGAGGAATAATATCCGTAGCAGCTTCAAAAGTATAATATGCAGCCGGAGCCCCGCCTGGAGAAGTAGAGGATACATCTGCTGAATCTTCAGCAAAAATGTAATAGTTATAAATTGAAGGTGCGCCGTTACCCGGAATACTTGCTGTATAATCGTTATTACCTATGCTAGTCATTGAAAGTGTATCCGATAAAACACCTGCACCTCTTCCCCAGATTAGTTTAATTCTGTCAGGATTCATAGGAGCCGGCGAAGTTATATTTGCGTTGATTACATAAGGACCATTCATATCCTCTGTATTTTCCAGTGGAGTATGAATTATTCCGGGTCCAAAAACAACTTCGGCAATCCAGCCCTGATAGTTTCCTGTTCGGTCATCAGCCCAGTAAGGATATGCCCTGTTATTTAAAGCGGCTATACCAATATAATCACCTTGATAGCCACCAGCTAAACCTGAAATTGGTTTTGGTCTGAAATTGGCGTCACTCACTCTGAAGTTTTCAAAAGTTAATCCGCCATCATTTGAAGTAGCCATATAAACTCCGGCACTATCATTACTAACTTCCCGGCTGTCATAAAAAACTACATTCAATCTTCCGGTTGTCTGATCGACTGTGCACCAGGGGTAATACTGATCTTTACCATTATTAATTGGATCGTCGTTTACTCTTACAGGTGCTGACCAGGTTGTACCTCCGTCTGACGATCTGATCATAACAATATCCGGGTCACTTCCTGCTGGTGCAACATTTCTTTGCGGCCAGGTAATATAAATATAACCATTGTTTGGTCCGCCGGATCTGTCAACTGCCATTGAAGGAAATGAGGCAACGCGAATCGAAGTGGGTTTTAGATTTCCCCTAATGCCAAAATTAAAGTTATTATTTGGTGTCAGTGCGCCGTAAACTCGGGCTTTACTCCAGGTAACACCTCCATCAGTTGACTTAGCAAAACCAATTGCATCTTCACCACCGGGCCAGCCATCGTAAATAGCAAATGCAGCGTAAACATCGCCATTGGGTCCCGTATTGATATTTACACCCTGAGCATGACTTCCAGGAGATAATGAACTGCTCAAATTAATAGAGCCAGACCAGGTTTGTCCGAAATTGGATGACCATCTTATCACCACTTGATCGGTGTTAGCTCCACCAAAATCTGTCCAGGATGAATATACCCTGTTTACGAAAGGACTTGTTGGTGTTTTATCAACATATAAATGATTCTTATCAGCTAATTGGCCGGGGTTTGGGGCGACCTGATGAGTTGTCCAGTTAGCTCCATTATTTGTAGAAACAGCAATTCCTTGTCCACTATTATTAGCAATATAACCTACATAAAAACGTCCATCTACACCAATTACAGCAGCAGGATCACCACTGTTTGTTCCGAATGGAGGATTATCAAAGCCTGTCCAGGGTGTTGCGCCTGCATCAGTAGTCCAGTAAACACCTGTACCATAAATGCCTGCTACGGGCCAGGGAGTGGCATTAGCTGATGCAAAAATTATACTGCTGTTCAGCGGATGTATATCAATACTAGTTTCAGATTGAGTAGTATTTGTTGTAGGTAAAGGTCTGTAATTTGGATTTACAGTAACTTCTGTATTTTCCAAATTATAAAGTACCGGAACCTGCTTTGGTTCTTTATATATGTAATCCGGATTAAAAAAAAGATTACCAGAATTGGTGTCAACTTTTATTCTTGACCATATTCTGGGATCAGTTGAATTATCTTCCTGCGCAAACGATATAAACGCAACTAAGACTAAGAAAGATAAGACAAACAATGATTGGAGCATTTTGTTCATTCGATTCTCCTGAGGACTAATTATTTAGATTGATTTAATTATTAATTAAAAATTCTTTTTATAATAAACTTGCAGTCAAGTGCGACAATTTAATTTAAAGCGGACTTCTTGAGAAAAGATTCCCTTATAACTAACTTGAGGTGTCAAAAAAAAATATTCCGAAAGTATTTACTTATTATTTAACCACTGTAAAAATAAGCATATATTTTATTAAGCCAAGTGTATTTTTTATTATATTTTAAGCCCTATTAATCAAACCTATGGTTTTAATTATACTCATCACCGCCATTCTTTTCATTTTTTTAATTACAATTCTCTTTTTTAAGAATGGGCTAAAAAAAGTTTTTATACCAACTCTTACTGATACTATAAATATAAAAGTAAGTGTAGTTGTTTCTGCTAAGAATGAGGAACGAAACCTTGAGAATCTTATTAAATCCCTTGATGAACAGGAATATCCAAAAGAATTTTTCGAGGTAATAATTGTTGATGATAACTCGAGGGATGCTACTCTTGCAAAAACTAAATCAATTATATCTGATAAGCATAACTTTACTGTAATTTCAAACACTAATCCTGATCTGCCTCCCAAAAAGGGTGCCCTTGCATTGGGAATTGAAAATGCAAAAAATGATTTTATTTTAATTACAGATGCGGACTGCACTCCTTTACCGGGCTGGATCAAAACCTTTGTAAGTAAATTCAGGGACGGTCACGATTTTATATTTGGTATTGCTCCGTTTAATGAACAAAATAATTCCGACATTAACTCATATGCCTGTTTTGATAATCTTAGAAGTACATTGCTTACTTTTTCTGCCGCCGGATTAGGTATGCCTTTTTCTGCATCTGCAAGAAGTTTTGGCTTTAAGAAAGATTCATTCAACCGGATTGGCGGATATAAGAACACACTGCAAACTTTAGGGGGCGATGACGACCTGTTATTACAGGAAGCCATTAAAAATAATTTGTCAATAGGCACAGTTACAGACAGACAGGCTTTTGTTTACTCAAATTCCCCTTTTGCTTTTAAGGAGTTCATTGCTCAGAAGAAAAGGCATCTAAAAACTTCACACTACTATTTATTAAAAAACAAGCTGCTTGTTGGTTACTGGCATACAATAAATCTATTCTGTTTTTTCTCAATACTTTTAGTTCCTTTTTCTATTTACTTCCTTGCTTTATTCGCTGCTAAAATGTTAGCTGATTTTTATACTATAAAAAATAGACAATCCGATTTAGCATATAATTTTTACGATTATGAAATCCCGCTTTTTCAATTTCTTTACGAGTTACTTCTTATATTTCATTTTATCAACTCCTTCACGACATTAAAGCGATGGAGGTAAATAATTCTATCCCGTGGCTGGATAAAAAGCATCCAAATTACGAGCGATGGAAAAGAGGGCGGGACCTAGCGATTGAACGGGGAAATTTCGCTAAATCAATTCTTAAGCAAACCCTACACTTAAATAACCTTAATGTGTTAGATCTTGGTTCAGGTGAAGGCGGTACAGCTTTTGTTTTAT
>DATHSU010000189.1:0-1663 GCA_035463895.1 Ignavibacteriaceae bacterium
CAATCCGGCCTTTTGGCCCCTGACGATCTGAAAAACTGGGCCCAGCTTATACTAATTTTTATTGGTGTTGGTATCGCTGCCACGATTGTGATTCAAATAATTTTTCATGTTATGCTTTCAATCAGTATAGCAATCAAGGAAAATATTAAAAACGGTGGTTGCGCTGACCATGAAATCGAAAACAAAATTCAACTTGAAATTGTAGAAGATGAAATGGATAAACTGATTGAGCTTAAGTCTTTGAGAGTAGGGGTAATTGTTGCCGGAGTCGGTTTTGTTATTTCGCTAATCATTTTGGTTCTCAGTTATCCACCGATGTTTATGCTTAATACAGTTTTTATCTCTTTCAGTTTCGGAAACATATTGGAAGGGTTTACAAAGCTTTACTACTATAAAAGAGGAATATAAAATGGGTATAAAAATTAAAATTACCAATAACATTCGCCGCTTGAGATTTTTTGCCGAAGAAATGACCCAACAACAGTTGGCAGAAAAAGCAGGTGTTTCAAGGCAAACAATAAATGCTATAGAGGCAGGTAAGTACTCACCATCTTTAGAACTGGCTTTTCGTATCGCCCATGCTTTTGGAGTGAAGCTGGAGGAAGTATTTGAATATGAGCTTGAAAAAGGAGCTGGTAAGCAGTGAAAGTATTAATAACCGGTGGAACAAATGGTATGGGCAAAGGAGTTGCAAAGGCATTAGCAGGTATGGATAACCAGAAACATGAGATTATTATTCTTTGCAGATCAAGGGAACTTGGTGAAAAAGTTATTAATGAAATAGAAAGCAGCACTTTCAACAACCAGGTATCTATTGTTCAATGTGACCTTGCAGTACTGAGAGACGTTAGCCTTGCAATACAGGAAATCTGTAGTAAGCATGAATATTTAGACGGCATTTTTATCAATGCCGGTTTAGGCTATGCTGCAAAGAGAGTAGAGACAGAAGATGGAATGGATCCTCACTTCCAGGTTAATTATGTGTCTCAGATTTTTTTAGCTTTGAATTTAATTGACCTATTGTATAAGTCCGAGAACGGCGGAAGAATTATTTTTAATATCTTTAGCCAGGGATCAATCTTTTGGGATGATCTTCAAATGAATAATCATTGGAATTATGAAAATGGTATTCATCAGGCTATGGCTGCAAAGCGAATGCTCTTATATAAATTGGATCATTTACACCAGGCTTCAAACAATTCAGGATTGTCTTTTATCGGTTTTCAAATCCCCAAAACAGTTTGGAGTAATCAAATTAATATTATACCTGCACCGATGAGAATAATGGCTACAGTAATGAAGTTATTTGGGTCATTTATTTCTATCGAAAAATGCGGGGAAATTATGGCTCCTTTATTCACAGAGGAACAAGAAGAGAGCATTAAAAAATCAGGGAAATTGATTTCCTGGGGAAAAAACCAATTTATTGAAATCGAAGACTCTACGCAGTCATTAAATTGTGAAGCACAAGAAAGGTTATGGAAGCTAAGCTTGGAACTGATCGCTGATAAGAAAACAAATCAAATCTCGGATTATCTTGAGCGTAATCTTTTTCCATAGAACTGAAAGCCTCTATTCTTTAGGCAAGGCTGTTTCCACTGCTTTAAGAAAAGCTTTACTGTTAACTGTAGCTCCTGTGTTTATATCTACATCCAGGGACTGT
>DATHSU010000190.1:0-2306 GCA_035463895.1 Ignavibacteriaceae bacterium
CCCCTTTATCCAGAGTATTACCCCGGCCGGGTGTATCAGCAGATTTAAAACCTAATGTAAGGTTTACCGGAGTATGCACTTTTTTTGATAATTCATTTTACGTAGCTCGCTCGGGTCCAAGTAATTCGAGTATTTTCGATCCCGATAACTCTATTTTAATCTTTGAAAAGAAAATTTTATCTAATGGAACTAAAGCAGATACACTTATAGGCCGCTTGCCATCATTAGCGCCACTTGGAACAGGAACTATGACAACAAACGGGATAAGTTCATTAACATCATTTAAAAGATTGAATAATGATTTTATAATGACATTGACCGGAAATACAAGTTTCAAAACTCAGTGGCTTTTTTACAACTTTTCATCCGAAACTCCCGGATATGAAAACAGATTAAGACCCGGCACAAGTTCACTAATGCTGCCGAATAAATTTGTTAGTCCGGAAGGTGCAGCAATTGATAATTCAGGCAACATATATATAGCCGATTCAGGTGTTGATAGTGTATATAAGTTTAATTCATTTGGTGATGAGCTTCAGTCATTCGGCGGCGCTTCACAATTCAATCAGCCCGCTGATGTAGCATTTTTTGACAGAACACTTTACGTAGTCGATAGGGGTAATAATAGAATATTACGATTCATTTTATCAACGGATTTATAATGAAAACATTTACAGTTATTCTTTTCTTTGCTTTTTCGGTATCAATTTTTTCTCAGCCTATAATAATAAACGAAATATACAACTCAAGTGGAAACGATGAATGGATTGAGTTACTTGTTGTTCAGGATAGTCTTGATCTTAGAAATTGGGATATACGGGATTTTTCTTCTAGCGGATCGGCACAGCAGCCACTAGTATTTTCTAATCATTTACTATGGAGCAATTTAAGAAAAGGAACTTTGATTATTGTTGCCAGACCTGAGAATACTTTTTCGGAAAACCTGGACCCTAGCGATTATTTATTAATAGTTAAATCAAACAATGCTCTTTATTTTTCAGGAAACGTTTTCCTGATTGCTGGCGGCTCTGAAGCAATTCAAATTAGAAATAATTCTCAATCTCATATTTTTGGAGTTTCCTGGGGTTCAGCAAATTCCAGTAGTATTCCAAATCCTAAAGTACATTTTACAGAAAGCTCATCAAGTAATACTTCAGTCTTCTACAATGGAGGAAGTATTGCAGATTTATTAAATGTAGGTAACTGGACAATGAACGGCACTCCTTCAATGGGAGTTGGCAATACAACAGCAAATATTAATTGGATACTTTCAATGAGACAAAGACCAGAAGGTTCTGGCATTATTAGTATGTCTCCTCAAACCGTTACTGGTGATTCAATTATTAATTTAACGTTCAATTACAAACGAGAACCTCAATACAATATTAATACTCTGAAAATAATATTTCCGGAAGGTGTTACCTGGTCGCAAAATGCTGCACAGGTTTCGATCACCAATTTTTCAGCTACAACACAAGTCTCTGCAGACACAATATTATTCACAAATGTAAGTTTTGCAAATGACTCTGTATTAGTTCAAATTTCTGATGTTCTTACTCCTTTCTATACCGGAAGATATAGATTCAGATTTCAGTCGGGGGTTGATTTGCTGGTTGATGATGTCAGTCCGCCTCCGGTTTTAACAGTTTATGGTGCACCCATTCCTATTGCTGAAGCAAAAGTAAATGATGCAAATGGTATTGCTCTGCTTTCTGGAGAATTGGTTAGTATTCGGGGAATTGTCACAGTTGATAATCAATTCGGCAGTCCTAGTTATGTACAGGATAATAGCGGAGGTATTTCAATATACAGTCCGGGTTTCTCTACTTCAGTACAAATTGGAGATGAAGTATTAGTATCAGGTACAGTAACTCAGTTTAACGGATTAAATCAGTTGGAATCTCCAATTCTTCATTCTATAATAAGTACCGGTAATACAGTTGAACCATTAATTGTTACTCCGTTTCAACTTAGCAATGATGGAGCCGGTGGAGTTGAAAATTATGAGGGTCGGTTAGTTCGTGTAAATGCTGTGTTAGTAACTGAATTGAATGGTACTGCTGTAACTAATTGGGCATACAAAAATTATTTACTTACTGGTTCCAATCCATCGGATACTGTCCAAATAAGAATTGATAATGATACTGATATAATCGGAACTGTTGCACCGGCAGGCAGATTTGATGTTGTTGGAGTACTCAGTCAATTCAAACCCGCTTTACCTTTTATAGGTGGTTATCAGGTTATGCCAAGAATGCTTACCGATGTTATCTCAACCGGACCAATAATCGAGAAATTTCCAGAAG
>DATHSU010000191.1:0-1907 GCA_035463895.1 Ignavibacteriaceae bacterium
AAGAACAAATAAGAAACAATAGTAGATCCAAATATTGTTGTTGATTCTCTGAGCCTTAGTGCATCAAAACTTGCTCCGCCCGGTATAGTCATTGTACCATATGCATCCACTACATAACTCAGTGTAACATCGGCAACAACAATAGGTATTGAGTTAAAAGAAACAGTTTGAGTGTAGTTAGTACTCCAGCTAGAATTATAAGTTAAAGGAAACTCCATCTCACGTCTGGCAGGATCATGTTTTATCAAAGTAATATTTTCAGGTTGTGCAACAAGAACAACAGCCGTACCCATATTTTCATAACTCCCGTTTAAGATCGCGTAATGCCATATTTCTGCTGAATCACCTTCAAATTCACCTAAAGTATGGGTAGCAATATTTGCACCCGGAAAATCAGCAATGTGTGGTGTTAGTGCCGGATCAACACTGGTCAAATCAAAAAGTAAATCACCCTGGAGCGTCGTAAAATCCCAGTTATTCCCGCCACCTGGCGAGCCAATATCAGCGGTGGCTGATCCCCCCAATTCGTGAACGGTTACTGAATTTCCAATAGTTAGCTGGGCAGCTAAATCACTGTTTGAAATGGTTATTTGCGCTAATCCATTTAAGCTAAATAAAATTATAAATAATAAACTTTTTTTCACATCTTCACCTCTTTTAACTATTGTGGTTAGATTTTTCTAATGATTTCTGATAGATATATTTTTATAAATCAATTTCACAGAGTCCGGCTTTACCTATTAAAAAATATTCAGTTTACTTATAATGTTCTCCTCATATCCTGTATTTATCCTAAATAGACTAGTTACTTTTTGGGCATCATTCCCGGAGTGTCCATTACATTAAAGCCAGATGGAATTTCAAACATTGAAGGATCCGGTTTCCAGGGTTTTACATCTTTCATCTCCATACCGGATTCTTCTGAACCATCAATATGATTTATCATCTTCATAGGGAATTTATATTCTTCCGAAAACCACATTGTAAACATTTTCTGTGACGGATTATCCTTATTATAAAGAATAGATTTTTTACAAGGGATTCCATTGACAGCCTCTTCACCAGATTCTTTAAATATTCCACTGTCTTTATAGTATTCAAATGATTGTAGTGGGTCATTTGCCATCGACATAGGATTTCCGGGCGAGCTTTTCATAGCCATTTTCTGCTGCGGCATTAGTATTATTATTTCTTTAGATCCACTTTTTACAATCACAGCACCTTCCTGACCATCTTCATTAAATTCATAACGATATCCCAGATCAGAATAGTAAACGTCAAATGAACGTTCTTTGTCCATCGTATCAAACGTCATTTTACCTTTGAACTGACCAAATGATGAAATTGATGCCAAAAGTGATATTAGAATTACAATTAACAGAGTTATACTTTTTTGGTGTCTCACAGTTGAACTCCTTTTATAAATTAAACGGAAATATTAATTAATAAACTTTTCGAGATTCATATAAATTTTAATATCCTGTTTATTGGTTATTACAATTTTATTAGTTCCACTCTCCGGTTCTGGGCTCTTCCTTCTTCCGTTTCATTAGATGCTATAGGTTTGGATTCACCATAACCCTTTGTTACAAGTCGCTTTATATCAATTCCAAATAACTGCAGATAATTTGAAACTGTTTCAGCTCTATTTTTAGACAGATTCATATTATAATCATCTTTACCCTGATCATCCGTGTGTCCCTGTATTTCTAATTTCAAATCCGGATACTTTATAAGTAAAGTAACTATGTTACTTAACTGTTTTTCTGAATCCTGCTTTAATGTTACTTTATCAAGATCAAATAATATCCCATGCAAGATCACCTTTCCATTTTGATCAAGAGCAGCTTTCAGTTCATCAGCGCCAAATGTTAATGATTGCTTAAATCCCTCCTCATCAATTATGT
>DATHSU010000192.1:0-2062 GCA_035463895.1 Ignavibacteriaceae bacterium
GAACCAACCTGAAAAATGTCTGCGTAGCTGTCAATCAATTCTATTTTATTAATTTCTGTAACTTCAGTTATTACAGGCAGGTCGTATTCTTCACCGGCAGCCTTAAGGTATTTTAATCCTTCTTCACCAAGTCCCTGAAATGAATAAGGAGACGTTCGTGGTTTGAATGCACCGCCCCGTAGTATTTTTGCGCCATTATCTTTTACAATTTTCGCAATCCTGAAAATCTGATCTTCACTTTCAACAGAGCAGGGTCCGCTCATCACAACAATTTCATTTCCGCCTATTGAAACATTTTTAACCTTAATTATTGTGCTGTCATTCTTCGACTTTCTGGCAGCAAGATTTATCTGGTCAGAAACACGAAAAACCGAAACCACGCCATCAAGCATTTGTATTTTTCTTACATCAAAATTGGGTTTTACTCCAATAGCGCCAATCGCAATGTAATCATCGCCAGCAATATTGCGAGTGCCGAACCCAAAATGCTCAAGATGTTTAATTACATTTTCAATTTGTTCATCGGTAGCTGATTTCTTAAGAATAACTATCACTTCAATCTCCGCATATTAATTAAAAGTCTTTTCGCCTGCCAGTACAGCAAAGTTCAAATGATCTTCTTCTGTAGGTATAGGACAGGTAAATAATTCACTGTAAGCACAATATGGATTATATGCCCTGTTAAAATCAATTGTGTAAATAAAATCTTCATCCTCATCAAATGTAAAATCAAGGTATCTGCCAATATGATAAGTTTCTTTTCCACTTGATTTATCGGTAAACCAAATACTGTAGTATGGCTGATCCTGCGGGCCAAAACTTTTATATACATTTAATTTATGATCTGTGCCTTTAAAACTAAGTAATACATAACCTTCTTTTACAGCTTTTCTCTGTTCACCTCTTGTGCCCATTATAATTATTGTGTCTAATGTTTCAAATCTGTAAAGCTTTGATTTAAAGAGGTAATTGCTGTCTGGCGGAAAGTATTTAAGATTCTGGAAAACAACCCCGGTATCAAGATTGAATGGAGACCGCGGATCATTTTTAAGTTTAAAGTCTTTTTCTGTGCGTTCCATTAATAAGTTTACAGTATACTCATCACCAGCAACAATTTCGTCTTTTTTTTCATCACAAGCCGTAAAACCAATTGTTAATATTACTAACAATAAAAATGCTCTAAATGTTTCCTTCATTTCTCTGATTTCTCCTCTTTCATTTTCCTTTTAATTTCTCTTAGCTTATTTAATGCTTCAATTGGTGTAAGATTATTTATTTCAATATTATCAATTTCGGTTCTTAATTTATCATCTCTGAATTCAAACAACCCTATTTGATTATCGTTTTCCTGTTTAAGCTTTTTCAATCTTTCTTTTTTAATCTCATAAGGAGTAAGTTCTTTACTCTCAAGATTATTCAATACTTCTTTAGCTCTGTTTGTTACAAATAATGGAAGTCCTGCCATCTGAGCAACCTGGATTCCATATGAATGATCAGCTCTGCCAGAATTGACTTTGTGAAGAAATATTACTTTATCATCGTACTCCCGAACTTCAACTTTATAATTTCTGATTTTAGGAAATAAATCGGCCATTTCATTCAGTTCGTGATAATGTGTTGCAAATAAAGTTTTTGCAGCAACATCAGGATTTTCGTGAAGATACTCTGTTAAAGCCCAGGCTATTGAAATTCCATCAAAAGTACTTGTCCCTCTGCCAATTTCGTCCAGTAGAACCAGGCTTTTAGAAGTAGCATTATTCAATATGTTAGCTGCTTCCTGCATTTCAACCAGAAAAGTGCTCTCACCCGCAGTAATGTTATCGCTTGCACCAACACGGGTAAATATCCTGTCCACAAGTCCTATTTTAGCTTGCTTCGCCGGCACAAAAGATCCGATCTGCGCGAGCAGTAAAATTAAGCCAATTTGCCGGAGATAAACTGATTTGCCTGCCATGTTCGGTCCGGTAAGAATAATAATCTGATGATCTGAATTATTAAGCTTACAATTATTAGGAGTAAACTTTTCACCGGGCGGCAGAATTCTTTCTACAACAGGATGCCT
>DATHSU010000193.1:0-2735 GCA_035463895.1 Ignavibacteriaceae bacterium
TGAAGATGATTTTGGGAGCCTACCCCACAACCGGCCCTATGAATCGGGACAAGCTCTTCCTAAGGAAGGAAGAATCAGAACACTTTTGCATGCAGGAAATATTTTTGATTATCAGAATCCGGAAAAATTGTGGAAAACAATCCGCATAAAAATTAATACAGGAGAAAAATTTAAAATTAAGTTTTTAGGTACTATCGGACCTGCAATTAAAAAATCAATTGAACAAAACGGACTCTCAGAAATTACCGAATACATTGGCTTCCTTCCATATAAGGAAATGCTATCAGAATTATCCAGTGCTGATTATCTGCTTGTCTGTGCTACTGAAAAAAGGCACGTACCCGGTAAATTATTTGAATATCTCAGAACCGGTAAACCCATAATTGCATTCGGACAGGATAATGAAGAAGTTAATAAGATTTTGCAAGAAGCAAATGCCGGAATTTTATTTAAGTATGATCAGGATGTAAGCAGCTTTTTTGATTTAGCAGAAACTTTTAAGACTGAAAATGATTTAGTTAAACAGTACGATAGAAAAATCATATCCCGAAAATTGACTGAAATACTTAGTAAGGTGGTGAAATGAAAGTACTGTTTGACCATCAGTGCTTTACTAACCAGGAGTATGGAGGTATATCCCGGTATTTTGTCAGTCTTATGAATGAATTTGATAAAATGAACGATGTATCTTATTCGCTGGCACTTAAATATTCAAACAACTTCTACATACATCAAAACAACAGGTTTAAAGTAAAAAGGTTTTTGCCGAATCTGAATTTCAGAGGTAAAAAATTCAGTTCACACTTATTAAATCTTCCCAACAGTAAAACACAACTAAAGAAAGGTAATTTTGATATTTTCCATCCGACTTATTACAACCCTTATTTTGTAAAGACGCTTGACAAAAAACCTTTTGTTCTTACTGTTCATGATATGACGCATGAACTTTTTCCTCACATTGTGCACAAGTTTGATAAAACTACAATTCAGAAAAAATACTTAGTATCAAAAGCAAAGAAGATTCACGCTATCTCTCAAAACACGAAGAAAGATTTGATTGAAAAATTAAAAGTGCCTGAAGAAAAGATTGAAGTTATTTATCATGGTTCCTCAATTAGCAAAATCGATGCATTGAATTATGATAATTTAATTATACCTGAAAGATATATTCTTTATGTCGGCAGCAGAAATTATTACAAGAATTTCAATTATACAATTGCTGCTTTTAATGAGCTTGTAAAAAATGATGATATGCTTTTTTTAGTTTGTGCCGGCGGTGGTAAATTTATTGACAGAGAAATTCAGTTATTCAACGAACTTAAATTATCTGATAAAATTATTCATAAGCCGGCAGATGATAATTCATTAGCTGCATTATATTCCAATGCGATTTTATTTATTTTTCCTTCATTGTACGAGGGTTTTGGCATTCCTGCGCTTGAGGCAATGAATTGTGATTGTCCGCTGGCATTAAGCCATGTCAGTTCATTACCCGAAGTTGGCGGTGATGCAGCATTATATTTTGATCCCAACGATCCGAAAGATATTTGTAATCAACTGACAAAAATTATTTATAATGAGAAATTTAGAAATCAATTAATTGAAAAAGGAAAAGTTAGAAGAAAAGAATTTTCCTGGCAGAAAACAGCAAGTGAAACAAAAAAATTATACGAGCAGTGTTTATGAAAACAGCAATTATAACAGGAATAACCGGACAGGATGGAGCTTATTTAAGCAGGCTTCTTCTTGAAAAAAATTATAAGGTAGTTGGCGTAGCAAGAAATCTTCTTGCGGGTAACTTAAACGGACTGAATTTTCTTAACATAACAAAAGATGTTGAATTAGTAGAAGCCAATCTGCTGGACCTTTCCAATATTATTCGTCTGCTTGAAAAATATCAGCCTGACGAAATCTATAATCTTGCTGCACAAAGCTCTGTGGGATTATCATTTGATCAGCCGATAGGCACTCTTGAGTTTAATATTATTTCTATTGCAAACATTCTTGAAGCCGTTAGAATTGTTAATAAAGATATTAAAGTTTATCAGTCATCCAGCAGTGAAATGTACGGTAATGTTGATAAAAAGAAACTTCCGATCGATGAATCTTTTATAATTCATCCGGCAAGTCCATACGGAATTTCCAAAGCCTCTGCTCACTGGATTTCTGTAAATTACCGTGAGGCGTATAAGATTTTTATTGCCTGTGGAATTTTGTTTAACCACGAATCCGTTTTACGAAGACCAAATTTTGTCACTAAAAAAATTATTACATCTGCGCTAAAAATTAAAAGCGGTGAGTTGGATTATCTGACAGTCGGAAATACTTCGGTTCAAAGGGATTGGGGATATGTGCCTGAATACGTTAAGGTTATGTGGAAAATGCTGAATGTTCAGACTCCGGATGATTATATTATTTGTTCAGGGGAGGCGCATTCTTTGCATGAGTTTATAGAAAAAGTTTTTATTGCTCTGAAGTTGGATCCGGTTAAGCTTGTTAAAACTGATAAAGCTTTATTTAGACCGGTTGAATTGGAAGTGATTTATGGTAATCCGTCTAAGGCTAAAAACAAACTTGAATGGAGCTATCAAATGAGTTTTGATGAACTGATTGAACAGCTCATCGAAGACGAAATTAAATACGCCGAATGGTTAAAGAATAATAAAAGAAACTAAGCTTTATTTTTCTTTCGGTTAATTACTACCCCTACAAATAAGCCGATAAATGCCAACGAA
>DATHSU010000194.1:0-7729 GCA_035463895.1 Ignavibacteriaceae bacterium
TTTATATTCTTTTGGAAATTTCAAATCAACTTTTTGTGCGTCTTCACTTTTATTTACAACTGTAAGTATTCTTTCATTCATATCAGATCTTAGATAAGCATAAATATTTTTGTCTGCCTGCAAAGTATAAAAGTCGCCATATCTTAAAGCGGAATGATTTTTTCGTAAGTGAATCAATTTACTAACATCTTCAAGAGTTTGCTTTTCGTAGGAATTCAAATCATCACCGAAACGCATCATTCTTCTGTTATCCGGATCAGCCGCACCTGTCATTCCGATTTCATCGCCGTAATAAATTACCGGTACACCGGGAATTGTAAGAACGTAAGCCAGATGAATTTTTAGTTTATCGTAGCTTGCAGGATTATCAACCTGCGGAGGATTAGTCCAGCCGATTTCAATTGCTTCACTGCTGTTAAGTTCCAGATCTCCATCTGCATAAGCCATATATCTGTTCTTATCATGACTATCAGCTAAATTACCCATTAAATGATTTACGCCATAAACCTGAAATGTTTTTGTCATTGTAAGATCAAGCATTTCAAATGAGTTTTCCGGATAAAGAAAAACCGGAAGAGCAACATCATAAAGATTAAAGTTGAACTGAGAACTTAGTTGTCCGTTATTCACATAAGAACTAATTAAGTCAAATCCTCCGAAAGTTTCGCCGATCTGATAAACTCTTGTATTATTAGGTACTTCAATTTCTTCTTTGATCTTTCGTGTCAATGTTCTCCAGAAAGAATTAGGAACATGCTTCACAGCATCGTGACGGAAACCGTGAGCGCCTGTTTCTTTAAGCCACCAGACAGCATTGTCTGTCATAAATTCTAGTGCTTCAAGTGAACCTTCATAATCAAACGAAGGCATATAAGGTTCAAACCATGTGGTTAATCTTTGTTCGTCCCACAATCTTAAATTTAATTTACCATCAGGAAGTTCAAGTTTACCAAACCAGTCACGTGCGGTTTTCCACAAAGGATGCTCTTGGTGAACATGATTTGACACAAAGTCCAGGAGTATTTCAATACCATTATCTTCTGCCTTCTTTACAAGCTCTTTTGCAATTTCCATTGAACCGAATTTTTCTTCAACCTCTGTTGATGAAACAGGCCAGTAGCCATGATAACCTGTGAAGTACCTGTGCGGAGCCGGATATTCCTGGAAAGCGTTATTTGTGTTATCAACAATTGGTGAAATCCAGAAAGTGTTTACGCCAAGCTTATCAAAATATCCTTCTTCCATTTTATCAATAATTCCCTGAAGATCGCCGCCCTGATAGTTTGCTTTATAAGAAAGTTCGGGATGCTGAACCGGATTATTAATTGTTGTGTCACCATCATAAAAACGGTCAATCATAATTGAGTATATGATATTATCGTGATGAGTCCGTTTGCCTGCCTGACTTACAGGTACTCCGTCGTGAAGCATAAGAGTCTGAAAATTTGTAAGGCTGCCATCTTTGTTAACAGCAACTCTTAGAGTCTGTTCGCCATCCAGATGCTCTTTATCAATCATTATCCGGATTGTATTACGTGCAATTGAAATATAACTCTCCGGAAGCAGGTAATTATTCAACAGGGCAACCACCTCAGATCTTTTAACCAGGTCACTCTTTTTACCGCTTTCAAAAAAGTAATCTGCAAACAAATGGTTGTCTGTAATTTCCAGGCTAAGGTTATGAAGATAAACTTTATCTTCTGCCGATTGTGCAATTACAATAACGGAATTATAATCGCCCATCCCATTAGGAACATAAACCGGATTAAGTGAATCAATTATTTCTCTTCCATCAACAAAATATTTGTACTCATATCTTCCCGGGTCAAGCGGAATATCTGCACGAAAAACTCCCGATTCGGTTTCAGTCATTGGAATATTCTGGCGGTTCCAGCTATTGAACTGTCCGAACAAATTTACTTTTTCAGGCTTTGTTTTTGTAACAAAAGTAAAATTATGTCGCTGAACCTTTCGCATTACAACAGGAATGAAATAATCCCTGGCATCCATAGTAAACTCAATCAGGTATAGGCCTGCTATATTCCCTTTAGGTGCTAAAGTAAGATTCATAGTAAGCTTATCATAATTGATGTTCACGTATTTATGTTCATAAAACTTAACTGTTGAATAATCCTTTGCATAAAACAGATCGCTTAATAAAACTGTAACCGGGTTTGATTCTGATAAGTTTATAGGTTGGATTATATCTTTTATTGGTTGTGCATGAATAGTGTATATGAAAAGTATAGCTGAGAGTACAATATTTTTGATCATAAGATTTGCCAGTAAATATGTTTAATTGCTGAATTGTTAAATTGATTTTTTTACTGTTAAGTGTTAACCAAATTTAATAAAAGCAGGGGAAAGATGAAGGAGAAAACGGATTGATTTTGAAAGAAGGAGTGCTTGATCGGAAGGAAAGCACCAGAACTCTTCAAATAAAATTCTTTGGTATATCTATTTTTATTAATTGTTATAAACCGGAGTTACTGGTTCAACAAGTGCTTTATTTCTTTCACCAATCTGCTGACGCCACATAGCATAATACAATCCTTTTAGATCCAGTAATTCTTCATGTTTGCCGGATTCAACAATATTTCCTTTTTCAAGAACATAAATAAGGTCCGAGTGCAAAACAGTTGAAAGTCTGTGTGCAATAAGTATTGTTATAAGTTCCTTCGATGCAGAAATATTTCTGATTGTGTTGGTTATCTCTTCTTCAGTCAGAGAATCGAGTGCCGAGGTTGCTTCATCAAAAACGAGAAGATCGGGTCTTCGCAGTAATGCTCTTGCAATTGATAGTCTTTGCTTTTCACCGCCTGATACTTTTACTCCGCCTTCGCCTATTACGGTATCAAGCCCTTTATCAGCTCTTTCCAGGAGATTCTGACATGCAGATTTATTTAATACCTCCAGACATTCTTCATCTGTTGCAGATGGATTGACAAATAACAAATTCTCTTTAATTGTTCCTGAAAATAATTGTGTATCCTGTGTTACAAAGCCAATTCGTTTTCGCAGCTGATCATAATCAATTTTATTCCCGGAGTGACCATTATACAAAATGTTTCCTTCCTGCGGATAATAAAGTCCAACAAGAAGCTTAACTAAAGTTGTTTTACCCGAACCGGAGGGACCAACAAACGCAATTGTTTCACCCATTTTAACATCAAAAGAGATCTTATCAATTGCTTTCATTGATGCGCTCTGATGCTGGAAACTCACATCTTTAAACTCTAACGCTCTGACAGCATCAATCTTAACAGGAGCCAAAGGTTTTTTCTCAACTGGCATCTTTAGAATTTCTTCAAAGTTATTCAGCGATACTTCTGCTTCACGATAAGTATTAATAATTTCTCCAAGACTCTGAAGCGGTCCGAATATGAAGAAGGAGTAAAGAAACAGTGAGAAGAATTCTCCTACAGTAATCTGCTGTATATAAATAAGATACAGCATAATAAAAATTATGCTTGTGCGTATAAAGTTTACTGATGTGCCTTGTATGAAACTTAGTGTTCTTATATATCTGACTTTTTTAAGTTCAAGTTTTAATATTTTTTCCGTGGTATTGTTCAGCCTGTTTATTTCCTGCTGGCCGAGTCCAAGACTTTTAACAAGCTCAATATTTCTGAGAGATTCGGTTGTGGCACCTGCAAGAGAAGTTGTTTCGGCAACTATATCTTTCTGAATCTTTTTAATTCTTCTGCTGAGAAGAGAACTGATAATGCCTAGTATCGGAATAGATGCGAAAAATATCGGTGCAATCAGCCAGTAAACATTGATGGCGTACACTGTTACAAATATTACACCTACAAGAGTAGTAAAAAGTGTGTTGATGCTGACGGAGATAAGTCTTTCGACATCTGTTCGAACTTTCTGAAGAACACCGAGAGTTTTTCCGCTTTTCTGATCTTCAAAAGAAGAATACGGCAGTTCAAGAGAGTGTTTAATTCCATCGGAATAAATTTCCGCCCCGAGTTTCTGAGTAATTACATTCACATAATAGTCCTGAAAGTTTTTCGCTACACGGGAAACAAAAGCTACACCCACTGCTGCCAACAGAAGTAACCCAACACCACGGAAAAACTCACCAGTTGTGTATTGAGTAAACTTTGTTGCGTATTTATCAATTACAATTCGAAATATCCACGGATCAAGAAGTGAAAAAACCTGGTTGATTGCTGCAAGCAGCAATGCAAGTAATACAAGCTTCCAATAATTTTTAAGGTAATTAAGCAGGAGTTTCATAGTGCGGAACTTAACAATGTATTTTAAAAATAAAAAAGGCGAAGATTTTATTCTTCGCCCTCTGTGAGACTTAACACAGTTAATATCAGAGCGCAGCATCCTTTGCTTGTTTAGCAATTCTGAATTTCAGAACCTTCTTTGCAGGGATAACCATGGTTTCGCCTGTGGCAGGATTTCTTCCCATTCTTTTCTTCCTGTTAACAACAACAAGTTTTCCAAGTCCTGGAATTGTGAAAGCCTTCTTTGCTTCTTTGTAAGAAAGAGCAACGAGTTCATCCAAAAACTGACCGGCTAATTTTTTTGTTGTACCGGTTTTTTTTGAAAGATGATCTAGTATCTGACCTTTGGTCATTGGTTTAGCTGGCATAAGTTCTCTCCTTATATTGGTTGTTAATTGTTGCGCCGTAAAAATAATATAATATTTCTTCAAATGAAATATTCCTCTGATAATTTGGCTCAATCTGATGTCGGTTTTAATCCCTTCAAATGGGACTGATATCGATTGATACTAAACGCATTCAACAAGAAGCACGATAAACTGTACAATTTGTCCATTAAGTAACCAAATGTATAAAGCAGGAAGTCTATACTGTGGATCTAATTATCTGAACCTGCTAAACAGATAATTATCTTTGATGCTTTATTGTTTATTATTTATTTTGATGTGTTATTAAATAGGATACTTTTTTCCCGGATGTCTATTAAGATTGTCATACTTCTGATTATTGCTTTCCTGCCTGCTTACTCTCAGGATTTAAGTGATACGGTCAGTGTTGTTCAGGATTCACTGTTTATACGCGATTCTCTTGCTGTAAACGATACGCTGGCTATAAAAGATTCCGTTATCGTTTATGATACCACCATCGTTTTTTCTAAAAGACTTTATGACAATAGTTTTGAAATTGACCGGAATGCTTTTTTAAGAACTGATTATCGCTATACGGGCAATCTTATTGAGCCGTTTCAGTTTTCATTTATCAAAGACTTTGGGGTAGTTGGTCAAAACAATGAAACGTTTATTTATGGTGCGGGGTTTAATGGAATAAGTTACCTGCTCGATGATGTGTTGATCAATGACAGAAACTTCAATACACTTGACCTGAATTTAATTCAAAGTGAAGATATCGAAAAAATAGAGATCATTCCGGCGCCAAGAAGTTTTTTGTACGGACCACGGAATAATCCGTCAGCGGTAAATTTTATTACAAGAGATTTTATCCCTGCTCAGCCATATTCAAGAATTAAATATTATCAGGCTCCATTCGGTGAGGCTATGGTTGACGGCAGTTTTAATGCTTTAGTTAGCAGAAATCTTTTGCTTTCTTTCGATGTTACAAACAGAAAATATGACAGCTCTTACAGCAATACTGCCTTCTCAACCTGGCAGGCAAAAGCAAAAGTTAAATACTTTTTTACAAACAATATGTATTTATCTGCAACTTATAATCATACTACAAAAACAACCGGGCTTTGGGGAGGTGTTAACACAGACAGCATTATTGCGCTTGGCTCACGTCTTGAGGATTTGCTATATGAGCTTGATTTTGCTCCTGTTAATAATAGATTCGGAAGGCAGGAAGATCTCCTGAATTTTTCTTCTCTTCGTTTTACATCCGTTCAAAGCAAAAACTCGAGAACCGAACTGACCTTGTATCATCAGTTTAAGGAATTAAAAACAAACTCACCTTTCAATATTGAGTATGACAATACTTCGTGGGGATTGAACCTAAATCAGAGGTTTACTTTTAACCCCTTGTCATTTTATACGGCACTTCTTTACGAACAAAATAAACTTGAGTGGTGGTACAGGGGGACCGACCTTGGAAGCGTTGTTCCATATATTAAAAGAACGGATGGATTTTTTGCTTTGGCAGGAAGTGTTTCGCTTAATTTAATCGAAAATTTTGTTCCATCATTTTTTTACAAGTTTAACAGCATCTCAGCTGATTTTGATTTCAATTCATCACAGGATTACCACGGCTATGGTTACGGCATTGATGCTGTTTATAAACTTATAGACGGACTTGCTTTATATGCCGGCTATTCAACTTTTGATAAATCTTTTTATGAAGACCGCAAAACAAATGTTTTTGAATCAGGTATTACCTATAAAACAGATAACTATTTTTTAGACTTAAGGTATTTCAGAAGGGATAGCACAAATATTAATCTGGCGCCGGGTATTCCTTCCATTAATCCCCTGCCATTTAAAACAGGTAATTTGAGCGGTCTGGGTCTGTCAGCAAATATCATATTCTGGCATCTGCAATTCGAAACTCATGCCGCTGGTTATTTCCCAAACAGCAATGAATTATACAGTGTGCCTGATTTCCGATTTATAGGCGGGTTATATTACAGGGGAAATCTTTTTGAGGATAATCTTAATCTGAAGGCTGGTTTTAAATTCACATATACAGGAAAAATAAATTCCATTATAGAATATCTTGGATTGTTTAAAGTGGATCCCTCATACAAGCTTGATTTTATTCTTTCAGGAGAAATACAGCAGGCTGCGACAATATATTTTACCCTTGAAAATATTTTAAATAAGCAATACCACATTACACCGTATTATCCTATGCCGGGAATATCACTTCGGTTCGGATTGGCGTGGGAGTTTTTAAATTAATACTTTGCGCTAATCCTGTTTTGATAACCCGTGACACTCAAGATTTCTCCCTTGGGTCTAAATGACAAAAGCGGATAATCACAAAAAAATTAAAGACTCAGCATTTCTTTAAACTTAACTGCCTGTCTTCGTGAAACCTCAATCTTTCCGCCGCCTTTGAGTTTAACGAGCAATCCGCCGTTAAGCCATGGTTCAATAGAATCGACCCATTTAAGGTTAATAATGTGCTTTCTGCTTGCACGGAAAAAAGTTTTGCTGTCTAAACGCTCATCAAGATAGTTTAATGTTCTTAGTATAAGCGGCTTGAATTCATCAAAAAACAATCTTACATAATTTCCTTCTGATTCAAAGTAGCGTACTTTTTCTAGTTTAACGAACCAGCATCGCTCACCATCTTTAACAAAAACCTGATCCTGCTCTGTTAATTGCTGAACATCGGTGTGTTTAACCTGCTCTTGAATTTTGGGCTGCACTAATTTTCTAACTGTTTCTTCAAGCCGATTAGGTTCGATCGGTTTTAGAAGATAATCAAGAGCATTATATTCAAAAGCTTTTAATGCATATTCGTCATATGCAGTAGTGAATACTATTTTGGGAACGCTGTCAAGTTCTTCAAGAAGTTCAAATCCGCTTTTCCCAGGCATTTGAATATCCAGGAAAACAAGATCTGGATTCAGTTCATCAATTTTTTGTTTTGCTTCTTCAGCGTTAGCTGCTTCGCCTACAATTTCTAATTCGCTGAATGGAGTTAATAATCTTCTTAACTCTGTGCGGGCTAACCTTTCATCATCAACAATTAAAGCTTTCATCTTTTTATTCCTCCTATAGGAATTGTTATTTCACAAATTACCG
>DATHSU010000195.1:0-2623 GCA_035463895.1 Ignavibacteriaceae bacterium
GCTATGAATTGACCGGCTTTAAGATATTTTGCAATAACTTTTCCGGAGTTTTCAATATAAGTCATATCGGGTTCGCGATGCTCGTTAAGTGGAGTAGGCACGCAAATAATAATGGCATCTGTTTCAGACAATTTATTGAAATCGGTTGTTGCAAAGAATTTTTTGCTGTTAACAACTTTTTTAACTTTTTCTGATTTGATATGATTTATATAACTGGACCCTGAATTAAGAAGCGGTATCTTTTTTTCATCAATATCAAACCCGATGGTTAAAAAACCTTTATCTGCAAATTCAAGAGCTAAAGGAAGTCCAACATAGCCCATACCAATTATACCTACGGTTGCAGTTTTATTATTTATTTTTTCTAAAAGTGCTTTTTTCATTACAGTAAATACCCTTTAATAGTAAATTATTTTGAGTTGATGATTGAATAATTTTATTCTTATGAAATATCTTATACAGAATTGATAACAAATGCTCCGTTAATTATCAATTTCAGTCAGTTTGGATTATCTTAAAACGAGAAATTTTATCATATTAAAGCGATTACGTACAAACAAATGTCAATATTTCCGGAAAAAGAAAAAGAATTTATAGAAAAGAACAATGTAAATAATATAAATGACGTTAAAAGCTTTATTTTATGCAGATAGTCCTATTTGCGTTAACTAAAATTCGAATTTTTCTTGCAATATTTATGCCGTCATAACACTTCAGACACAGCTTCGCCAGGTGAGTTACATAACCAGTTAAAATCTGATATCTAAAAAAACAAATACCTCGGAATTGTACAGAAAAAATCCGGTTTAGTGAAACATAAAAGTGAATCTATTTTTCTGTGAAAAAATATAATGAAAGGTTATAAGGTATAGAAAATAATGATAAAGTGAACTATTCATTCTTTAGTAAAACAAAAACTTATAAACCTTGTACTAAAGAAAAAACTTCCCCCTCTGAGATGAAATATTTGTTACAAAAATTGTGATAGGGGAAATTTTATCTTCTAATTTATTTTACCCTGAAAAACTTTTCAACTAACTATTTCAAAATTTCCATCATAAACTTAATGTTTAATTACTTATTTTGCTATATAAATTTTGTTGAATATACAAATAAGAATTTATAGAATTTCTTCTAACTGACCTGAGGTGTAACAATGAATTTATCATCTAACAAAAACACACCAATTGATTTTGAAATCGTTTCCCAAAAAATTAAAGAAAGTAAACTGGAAAATGTTGGTACAGCTTCCATAAGAGAAATAAAGCGACTGGTTGATAACATTGAAAAAGCTTCCGGTGAGCGTTTTATAAGAATGGAAATGGGGATACCAGGTTTACCTGCTACACAAATAGGAATTGAAGCTGAGATAAATGCATTAAGGAAAGGAGTCGCTTCAATATATCCGGATATATTCGGCATACCTGATCTTAAATTGGAAGCCTCGAGATTTGTGAAGTTATTTATGAATAAAGAGGTTAGTCCTGAAGGGTGCATTCCCACTGTTGGATCTATGCAGGGAAGTTTTGCGGCATTTCTTACTTGTAACCGGCTTGATCCTCAGAAAGATACTACACTTTTTATTGATCCGGGTTTTCCAGTTCACAAGCAGCAGTTAAAAGTATTAGGACAAAAGTTTGAAGCATTCGATGTGTATAATTATCGGGGCGATAAACTCAAGGATAAGTTGGAGAGCTATTTATTAAAAGGTAATATTTCCTGTATTCTATATTCCAATCCTAATAACCCTTCATGGATATGTTTTACTGATAAAGAGTTAAAGATCATCGGCGAGCTTGCAAACAAGTATGATGTTATTGTTCTTGAAGACCTCGCATATTTTGCAATGGATTTCAGAAAGGATATGTCTAAACCAGGTGAACCGCCCTATCAGCCTACTGTAGCAAACTATACTGATAATTATGTATTCCTTATTTCCAGTTCAAAAGCATTCAGTTATGCAGGGCAGAGAATCGGACTAATGATAATATCAGATAATCTTTTTGAAAGAACTTATCCCGGTCTGAAAAAATATTATTCATCAGATCGTTTTGGATATGCAATGATTTTCGGCAGTGTTTATGCTTTAAGTGCAGGAATAACTCATTCATCACAATATGCATTAGCTGCAATCTTAAAAGCAGTTAATGATGGTAAATTTAACTTTGTTGAAGTTGTCCGTGAATACGGAGAAAAAGCAAAAATTATGAAAAAGTTATTTACTGATAACGGATTTAAAATTGTTTACGATAAAGATGAAGATCAGCCGATTGCCGATGGGTTTTACTTTACTTTTTCTTATCCCGGAATAAGTGGTGAGGAATTGCTTAATGAGTTACTTTACTATGGGATAAGTGCAATATCACTTATAATAACCGGAAGTGAAAGAACAGAGGGAATTCGTGCCTGCGTATCGCTTGTTCAACGCAGCCAGTTTGGAGATCTTGAGTACAGATTAAAAAAGTTTAATGAAGATCATTGATGGAAGTAATTATAAATTATAAATTATAAATTAGAAAGGATAAATTAGAAAGGATAAATTATAAAGGATGAACCTGGCTCTCCGGCAAAGGCATTTATTTAGGTTGTTCAATTATATTTCTTAACCTTAGCCTCAACCTCA
>DATHSU010000196.1:0-3720 GCA_035463895.1 Ignavibacteriaceae bacterium
GTTACACTTTTAGCTAAATTTCTCGGCTGGTCAACATTAAGTCCTTTCTTTACAGCAATGTGATAGGCTAAAAGCTGAAGAGGAATTACTGTTAGTATGGGCATCAACATTCTGATTGTTTGAGGAATTTTTATGCTGAAATCTACCAGATTATCAATATCATCATCATCTTCATTTGCAATTGCAATAATTTTACCACCGCGTGCTTTAACTTCCTGAATGTTGCTTATGATCTTATCATAAGTTGAATCTTTTGGAGCTATAAATATTGCTGGCATATTCTCATCAATAAGTGCAATCGGTCCATGTTTCATTTCAGCAGCAGGATACCCTTCAGCATGTATATATGAAATTTCTTTTAGTTTTAAGGCACCTTCCAGAGCTACTGGAAAATTATAGCCCCGACCCAGGTAAAGAAAGTTACTCGAGTCTTTAAATTTCTCAGCTATCTGCTCAATCATAGCATTTAATTTCAAGATTGATTCTATTTTTTCAGGTATCTCTAAAAGTTCTTCAGCTATAGTTTTTCCATCAACCTGACTTAAATTTTTTCTTCTTGCTATGAGCAAAGCTATTAGAGCCAAAACCACAAGCTGAGATGTAAAAGCTTTTGTGGAAGCAACTCCTATTTCCGGTCCGGCATGAGTATAGACACCGGCATTTGTCTCTCTGGCAATTGAACTGCCGACAACATTACAGATACCCAGGACAAGAGCACCCTTCATTTTTGCTTCGCGTAATGCAGCTAAAGTATCTGCTGTTTCACCGCTTTGCGAAATAAAAAATATTGCATCGTCCTTACTTACAATAGGATTTCTGTATCGGAATTCTGAGGCATACTCTACCTCTGTAGGGATTCTACAGAATTGCTCGATCATATATTCACCAACGAGTCCGGAGTGCCACGAAGTACCGCAAGCTGTTATTATTATCCTTTTCTTTTCAACCAGACTATCAACTACATCAATTAAGCCGCCAAGTTTTACAGTCCCCTGATCCAAAACAATTCTGCCGCGAATTGAATTTCTAACAGTTTCCGGCTGTTCCATAATCTCTTTAAGCATAAAGTGAGGATAACCGCCTTTATCAATCTCCTCCAAAGTCATTGAGATTTCGTGAACTTCCTTTTGAATCTCTTTATCATAAATAGTTTTTGCAGAAAAACTGTCTTTTGTTATTAAGGCAACCTCACCATCTTCAAGATAAACAACCTGTTTTGTGTGAGCCAGGATTGCAGATACATCTGAGGCAATAAAATTTTCGTTATCACCCAATCCAACAACTAATGGAGATCCCTTTCTTGCAGCAACAATTTTATCCGGTTCGTTTGAATAAATCACAGCTAACCCATAAGTGCCTTCTACTTCATTTAGAGCAAGTTGAACTGATTTCTGAAGATCATTGCCGTTTTTTATAAAGCCGTCTATCATGTGCACCAAAACTTCTGAATCAGTTTCACTGTTAAATTTATAGCCCTGGTTAAGAAGACTTTTCTTAATTACAGCATAGTTTTCTATTATACCATTATGAATTATGAAAATTGAATGATCGTGGTTGGTATGAGGATGAGCATTTTGTTCATTAGGAATGCCGTGAGTTGCCCAGCGGGTATGCGCTATGCCAATATTGGAATTCAGGTTAAGATTTTCAATTCTATCTTCCAGTAAGGATACTTTACCTTTATTCTTAACAACAAGAGATTTTTTATCCTGTAAAATTCCTATGCCTGCTGAATCATATCCCCTGTATTCAAGTCTTTTTAAGCCATTAATTAAAATAGGCACACAATTCTTATCCCCTATATACCCGACAATTCCACACATAAGCCTCCTTAATGATGATGATTAGATTATTTCAATTTATAAATATATGCTATTTAACCTTTGCCAATTTTTGAGTAACAGTTCTTATTTCACCTTCGTGTTTTGTAATAACTTTATAGAAATATAATCCATTGGCGATTTCATCACCATCTTCATCTTTGCCATCCCAATAGTATTGATTAAAACCAATTTGCATTTGACCCGGAGGAATATTTACTTCGCGGATCAATCTGCCGGCAATAGTATAAATTTTAATTCTCAGTTCTTCGGGCACAAAAGTTCCTCTAAGTTCAAAAGTGAATTGTGTGTTATCCTTAAATGGATTGGGATAATTGTAAACATTCCTGATATCAGCGTCGCTATAAACAAAGAAAACGGATCTGTTTGATGTGGAATCGAAAAAGTTGCCCGATGAGTCTTTTGCAAGAACTTCAAGAGTATGTCTTCCATCATCAAGCGTTGGTGTCCAGATAACCTCTGCCTTGGAATTAGGATATGGTGTAGAAGTAAATAAAAGGTCTGGATTATTTTCAAATTTTAAGGGAACATTTTGATGAACAATTGTAAATAATTCCGGAGTTAACGGAAGAGGGCCATCATCTTCCAGGGTCATTACAATCATCGGTTTTGATGATATGATATCACCATTTAGTATTTCCTTCCCATCAAAGGTTATCATAAATGTGGGTTTAATTGAATCTCGAGCAACATAGAAACCATTCTCTATGAGATTATTATATGAGTAATATTCTTCAACCGGAGCAGTAGCCAAAGCTCTTATACTGTTCTCAAAAATAATTTTGCTAGTATTTAGTGCTTCATTGAAAGTTGTGAACGAATCAGGCTGAACGGAAATATACCTGGTAAAATAGACTGAGTCTCCTTCATTCAGATAGAAATCTAATCTCAAACTATCAACAGGAATGTAACCATAATTATTAACCCTTAAACTAAGATTTATATCAATTCCTTGTAATATAGAATCAGGACTGAAAGTCATATCCTTCGGAATCATCGAAATCTCAGGCAGGTAGTCATAATTCACTTTAAGAGAATTAAATTTCATCGGCTGTCCTGCACCGAATGAGGAATCTACTAAGACAAAATCCATCTTTAGATAATTATAATCATCCACATTTATGTCGATAAGTGAATAGGTTTGTTGTGTTAAAGTGTCAATAGTCTCCCAGGCACCTGAACCTTTATTTTTACCGAGCAGAAAAGCTCTATAAATACCATTTGAATTGGTTTGGTCGATATTAAATTCCAGATTGTGCCATTTTGAAGCCGGACCAATTTCTTGCGAAGTAATGGCTCCATTTGCCTCAATAAATGTACCTGCATATTTATAAAACCCTGGTAAATATGGTGTTGTACCGGGTCTGAATGCAGTAAAGTAAACAAAATTGTTTAAGTGATCGTAAGTAATTCCATAATAATTTTTTGACGGGAAAGCATAACGCCATTCCTCCTCAAAAAGTCCATCGGGTAAGCTATATCTTCTCATGAAGGTTAAATTATAGTTTTCATAAATTATAGTATGTCCATTTACTACAAAAAAGCTTGAAACCCTTCGCATAGTCGATCCACCAAATATTATATCATCCCCAACTTTTTCCCAGTTATTGGATGGATCAAAAGTTCTCATAACAAATTTATCTGGATAAAGTGATGTACCTGTTGCTAAATTGTAGACTAATTCACCATCAGAATAGATATAAACACCTCCAATCTGAGTCGGGTTTGCATTAGTTAAAAGTAAACTATCTGGAATTTGTACTCTACTTGTATCACCAGTTTCCGGATTAATTTGAAGCAAATTATCTAAAGGACCTGTACACACATAAATAAACCCATCATGGGACATTAAATGACTATAGATATAAACTTCAAGATT
>DATHSU010000197.1:0-2879 GCA_035463895.1 Ignavibacteriaceae bacterium
GTTTGTTTCAGCAAATGCTGATATAAGAAATGTGAAAAATCCGATCGGCTGTATGAAAGCATTCCACATTAAACCTGACTGTGATTCAACAATTGCTATTGGTCTTAATGATTCTGATAAAAGAATGACGCCTCCGATTGAAAATCCCATCGAAATTTCATAAGAGATCATCTGAGCAGAAGAGCGAATACCGCCAAGCAACGAATATTTACTTCCAGAAGACCAGCCGGCAAAGGTAATTGCATAAACACCAACTGATGTCAGCGCTAGTATATAAAGTACACCCATATTAACATCAGCAACTACAAGCGGAATTGTATAACCAAACATTTCAACTTCAGGTCCTATGGGAATTACAGCATATGTAGTAAATGCAACAAACAGCGCAAGCATTGGAGCCAGTGCATGAATCCTTCTGTCAGCAACTTCAGGGACAACATCTTCCTTTAAAAGCAGTTTAAGAACATCTGCAAATGGCTGAAGAACTCCCTTCCAGCCGACACGATTAGGGCCTAAACGATTTTGCGCCCAGGCACTTATTTTTCTTTCAAAGTAAACAAGATAAGCTACTGTAAGAAAAACAATAGTTATAATAATTACAATCTTTATTAAAGATATTATTGCAATTTCTAAGAGTGTCATTTTTAAGATTACTCCGGTTAAACTTTGGCTGTTAATTCATTAACATTAATTTTTAATTGCACGCCAGATTCGCCTATTACATCATAATCCAGATCTTTAAATACTGAAACTGATTTACCTAAATCGGCAAATATTTCTTCAGCCATTTGATACTTATATTTTTGACCCAATGCAGCAGATAATCCCGCAAGAATTTTCCAGGTTGCACGGGAATCATATTTTTTACCGCTAGCCCATCTGTCAAACTTAGTTCCGAATTTATCGAGTCTGCTCATTGACATTCCTTCAAGTGCGCGATCAGCATCAATTGTTGCAACTGCGGGTTTTATTCTTTGAATTCTTCCCTGATAGTTTATAAAGGTACCATTTTTCTCTGCATAAGTGGCTGAAGGGAATACAATGTCAGCAAGTGTTGTTGATTTATTAAAGTTAGATGCATTAACAATAAATAAGTCTAGTTTAGCAATCAGCTCCTCTAACTGCGAATCATAACCAAGCAGATCATCTTCCATCAGATATAATGCTTTTACTTTACCTTCTCGTATTCCTTTAATAATATTTGAATAATCTCTGCCATTTTTTGAAGGAGCAATACCAGTCAATTCAGCGCCAAGCGTATTAGGAGTAACATCATCTTTTCTTAAAATATCATCGCCGAACTCCGGATCAATGTGTCTGATGAAATCCAGGTTTCCGGTGCCTAATACAGTTTTAGCAAACTTTGCAATCATAAAATTATCCTCACAAGTAGTGTAAGGTGAACCAATAATTGCAATCTCATCTTTAGCAAATGACTTTAATCGTGAAGCGGCTTGTGCAAAGGCTTCATCCCAGCCGACTTTAACCAAATTTCCTTCGACTCTTAAATGAGGTCCATCAACCCGGTCATCAGCATTTACAAATTTAAATGTATTCAATCTACCGTGGTCACACATCCAATAACTATTTACTTCTTCATTATGCCTGGGGACTAATCTTAAAATTTTATTATCTCTAACCCAGATTTCAGTGTTACAGCCGCGCGCGCATCCATTACAGATTGTGTTTGTATGCGACATATCCCAAACTCTTGCCTGGAACCTGAAATCGCGGTTAGTTAATGCGCCAACCGGACAAATATCAACAACATTCATTGAGTAAGGATTATCAAGTTCTTCACCGGGGAAAGTTGTAATGGTAACTCTATCCCCTCTCTGAACAAAAGTCAGTTCAGAGTCTTTTGCTATTTCATCACAGAATCTAATACATCGAGAACAGGAGATACATCTCTCACCATCAAATAAAACGCGGGGACCAAGAGGAACTCGTTTATCTTTATGAACTTTTTCCTCTACAAATCTACTTTCGCCAACACCATGCTGATAAGCATAATCCTGAAGTTTGCACTCACCAGCTTCATCACAAATCGGGCAGTCAAGCGGATGATTGATAAGGAAAAATTCCATAACTGCATTTCTTGCTACAATGGATTTTTCTGAGTGTGTGTGTACAACCATTCCTTCGGATGCAATTGTAGAACAAGCAATTACAAGTTTCGGCATTTTTTCTACTTCAACAAGACACATTCTGCAATTACCTGAAACGGATAATTTCGGATGCCAGCAAAAATGCGGGATATCTATTCCATAATTTGCGGCGGCTTCAATAATTGTCTGGCCCTGTTTAAATTCTATTTCACGACCATCAATAATAAATTTGGGCATATTTATAACTCTTAAATTTTCTAAGCTGCTTTTTTAATTGAATTATCTTTCGATCTTATAATAATTCTTGAAAGTTCCGATTCATCAAACATTTTGTTTGCTGTTTCAATAATATCCTGCGCAGTAACCAATTCTATTTTCTCCATCATTTCTTCGACAGGTATCAGTCTTCCATAATTCAGGATTGACGTTGCCATTCGTATCATTCTGTTAGTTGTACTTTCCAGACTCAGCAAGGTATTGCCTTTTATGTATTCTTTAACACGCTTTAATTCTTTTTGCTTTACTTCGGCTGTTTTTAATTTATTCAACTCTCTGAATACAATTTTACTTACTTTATCTGCATGACGCTCATTTGTAGAATAATATATACCAAATGCGGATACATCCAGATAGGAATTTAAAAAAGAATTTATCTGATAGGTCATTCCCATTTTTTCTCTGACTGCCTGGAATAATCTGCTGCTGCTTCCTTCACCTAATAGAGTTGAAAGAACGCTAAGCTTTACGCGGTTAGTATTGTTGTAACCATAT
>DATHSU010000198.1:0-2725 GCA_035463895.1 Ignavibacteriaceae bacterium
ACAGCAGCGAATCTATTATAATATCGGCGGTACTCTTGAGACTTTACCTTCCTGGAAAAGTAATGCTTCAATTTACAGTTATGATGTAAATTGGTTCGATATGGATAATGATGGTGATCTTGATCTAGTCTTTGCAAATGCAAGCTATCCGAATTATGTATTCAAAAATAACACCGGGGTAATAAACACTACACCTGTTTGGCAGTCAGCAGATGCAAGTATGCAGGCGAATTCATTATTTATTGGCGATTTGAATAATGACGGCTGCCTCGATCTGGCGGTATCCGATAATAATCAACTCGGAGGTACAGGAAGATTTAAAATATATCTGAATAACAATGGAATGCTGAACACAACTCCATATTGGAACTCTGCTTTCTCAGGTTACGGCTCGGGCATCCTGCTTGCCGATATTGACAGTGATGGTGATCTTGATCTGATAACCGGCGGGTGGTGGAATCCGGTAAGAATCTACCTGAACAGCAATGGAACTTTCACTACAACACCACAATACACTTCAAGCACAAACAGCGTTGTTGAGGCAATATTCTGCGGCGATGTTAATAATGTCGGATTGCAAAATGTTACAGAAACTTTTGTCGGAAACGGAACGCGTAAACTTTTTTATACATCTGCAATGCATTTGCAGTACATTAACAGAGTGATTGTTGGAACAGATACGCTACCGCGCAATCAATATTGCTATGATCTTGAAAGCGGATGGATTAGTCTTGCCGCTGCACCAGCTTCCGGAGTGCAGGTTATTGTTGAAACAGCTGTTTCGTGGAAACTTGATCTGGGAATTACAAATTGGGATTCAAATATCGGTAATTATCTTTTTTCTAATTTAACCATACCTGTTGAACTGACTTCTTTCACTGCAGATGTTGATGGTAATAATGTTCATCTTAATTGGACAACTGCTAGTGAGTTGAATAATATGGGATTTGAGGTACAGAAGTCAGAAGTCAATAGTCAAAAGTCAGAAAGAGAATGGCAAACAATTGGTTTTATTGAAGGTAAGGGAACTACAACCGAACAACAATTATATTCTTACATTGATGATCTTACTCTTACTCCTAACCTGCCTGCCGGTAGGCAAGGTATTACTCGTACTCTTTACTACCGATTGAAACAAATCGATTTCGACGGAACATCTGTTTCTTCTGATATAGTTGAAATTGAATTAGTTTTCGTTCCATCTGAGTATATACTTTATCAGAATTATCCTAACCCATTCAATCCGAGCACTACAATCAGTTGGCAGTCGCCAGAAGGCAGTTGGCAAACATTAAAAGTGTTTGATTTACTTGGCAGAGAGATTGCTATTCTTGTTGATGAATATAAAGAAGCAGGCTATCACGAAGTTGAGTTTAATTCTGCTGCATTGGCAAGCGGAGTCTATTATTACCAGTTAAAAGCTGGAAGTTATGTTCAATCTAAAAAGATGGTTGTGATAAGATGAAAAAAATATTTTATTTGTTAGTAGCCTGTTCCAGTTTAAACATTGCACAAAATTTTTTTCCACTTAGTGTAGATGATAAATATCAATACAAAATGTATTGGTATGTTTCTGGTCCTGGCGGTTATTATGAAAGTGGTACGGATTATTATTCTGTAACGGTTACACAAGACAGCGTCATCTATGATTCAATTTATTATAAAATTCCTGCGTTGTGGTCGAACAGTCCTTATAATAATGACTACTTTTTTAGATACAATGAATCGATTCAAAAAGTTTTTATGAAAATTACTGATGATGATACAGTGAGATTAGGATTTGATTATTCAATTCCTGCAGATTCTTCTCTTGTCTCATACATAAGAGGTGAACCATATGAATTTGTTTCAAATGGAATTTCGACACAAAGTATATTTAATAATTTGCGCCCGGTTTATTCAATGACACATTTGGATTATGGGTTGAGATTCGATTATCAATTTGCTGATAGTCTTGGATTAATACTATTCGAGTATGCCGCCGGCGATATATTTTTTAATTCATATAGCGAACATGAATTAATTTCAGCTATAATTGATTCCCTACAATATAATCCGATTGCACTCCAGATCGACTCTATGTACCCGGTTATAGATAGACCAATTAATACTTTCCCGTTCCTGCTGACCATACCATTTACAACAAACTATCAAGCTTTAATAGACTCTTTTTCACTAAGTATTGAAGTACTAAGATCTGATTCTGCATTTGCCAGTTCAATAATAGAAATCCCTCTCTCAAACCCAAAAGTTTCAATCAATCCAACCGGACTGGAGGTTGGTGATAAAATTAAGCTCAGAGCATTTATTCGCGATCATTCAATTTATAATAACTCTCATTTTTATCCGGATACAGGCTGGGCAGCACTTACAGTCCTTCCACCTGTCAGTTCAGTAGAGGATATTATTAACAACTTGAAATTCAAACTTGAACAAAATTTCCCGAACCCATTCAATCCATCTACTACTATCGGTTTTCATTTATCAGAAGGTAGTGATGTTACACTAAAAGTTTATGATGTGCTTGGTAGGAA
Organism: Ignavibacteriaceae bacterium; assembly: GCA_035463895.1. Taxonomy (GTDB): domain Bacteria; phylum Bacteroidota; class Ignavibacteria; order Ignavibacteriales; family Ignavibacteriaceae; genus JAGXRK01. Next base: position 2,535 of record DATHSU010000198.1, read on the forward strand.
AGTAGCAACTATAGTTGATGAATATATAGTGGCCGGGTATCACGAAGTTGAGTTTAATTTGGCAAACCCCATAGGCGCAGGCAGTATAAAGAAGCCGGCATCCGGAATATATTACTACAAGTTGAAAGCGGGAGATTTTGTTGAAACAAAGAAAATGATTCTTTTAAAATAGAGGTACAAAAATGTATAGA
>DATHSU010000199.1:0-8235 GCA_035463895.1 Ignavibacteriaceae bacterium
GAACAACATTAATAATGTAACGTGTTATGTAACGGATTTATATGATTCCTTTCTTCCGTTCATAGAATCCGAGAATATTCCGAAACCTGATGTTATAATTGCTGATCCACCCAGAAGCGGTATGCATAAAAACACAGTAAGCGATGTAATAAATCTTTCACCCGAAAAGATTGTTTATGTGAGCTGTAATCCCACAACACAGGTGCGCGACATTAAGTTGATGGTTGAGTCTGGATATAAGTTAGTTAAGATAAGACCTGTTGATATGTTTCCGCATACTTATCATATTGAGAATGTGGCTTTGCTAGTTAAATATTGAACTAAAAAATAATACCAACTGAAATAATTGTTGGACCAAGATTTTTAAACCTAATAAAAGTCTGCGATGCAGAAATTGCTAGCGCAAGACCTTCGAATGAATAAGCAACGTATTCCAATTCTAATAAGCCTGCGCCAGCAATACCGGGAGAAATTGCATTAAGTCCGATTCCGCCTCTTAAAAAAAATAGTTCATTTGCAATTTTGAAATCGTGTTCAATCGTCATAAATAAACTTAAATATCCGGAAAAGTTGTCTTTTCTTTTAAAAACGTTAACGAGCTGAACCTGCCAACCTAAATTCAAATACTTACTGATTTTATGTTCGGATCCCAAAAGGTACGATAATCCGGAGGAGAAATCTTCTGTTGGTGGAAAGTAACCTACACGAATATACCAGATAGAACTTCCTCTTAAGTCTTTTTCAATTTTAGTTAGTGAATGATGTATTACTTCAGTGCTATCACTGCTTTGTGTTGCAAAAACTATTTGATACTGGCTGTAAAAATCAAATATTAAAAAGACTGAGACCGCTTTAATTATCATAATACAATTATTGATTATTATGTTAGATTATTAATTATCAGCACAAACTCGCCCTTAAGATTTTCTCTCTCTGCAATGTTAAAAACGTTCAGTGCAGTTCCCCTATAAAACTTTTCTTTTTCTTTTGTTAGTTCATAAGCAAGTACTACGGGAGTTTTTTCTCCTAACAGCTTCATAACATCCTGCAATAAAGTTCTTAATCTGTATGGAGTATCCATTAAAACTATTGTTTCTTTTCGTTTTCGTAAATCCAGCAACTGTTTTCGTCTAATATCTTTTTTAGGAGATAACCAGCCACAATAGTAAAATTTTTCAAAATCTAATCCGCTTCCAACTAAAGCGGTAAGTATCGAACTTGCACCGGGTATGGGAATAACTTCTATTTTATTTTTAATTGCAAGATCTACTAATAAATGTCCGGGGTCGGAAAAAAGTGGAGTTCCACAATCAGAAATTAATGCTGTAGACTTTGACGTCTTAATCTTTATAATCAATTCATCGGCTTCATCATTTTCATTATGTTCATTTAGAGAGAACAATTCCTTTTCAATTTTAAAGTGTAAAAGTAATCTTCTAGCTTCTTTATATTCTTCACATATAACAAAATCACATTCTTTAAGAACTCGCAATGCCCGAAGTGTTATATCTTCATAATTACCAATAGGTGTTGAAACTATGTAAAGTACTGGTTTCATATTGTTAAATTCGATACGATTTTATTGTTATTTCGGGCATAATAGTCATCGACTGAGAAATCCGATTTTTATTATAGATAAGATTTCTCTCTTCGGTCGAAATGACACTTACACAATAAATTTATTTGAAAACTCCGGTAATTTGTGCTTAAATTTACACATAAATTTTTACAGACTTCTATTAATGAAGAAATCAGACTACCGGTTTTCCCTTCTATACTTTGAATTCAAAGTACCTTCTAATTTTCTTTTACAAAATTATAAAATAACAGGATAACAACATGAAACTCAGATACTTGTTCATTGCTGTTTTCGTTTCAATGGTTTCAATCTTTGCACAGGAAACGGGACAGACTTTTCTTTCCTTAAACAGCACCGGGGTAGAGGAATTCCTTAAACTTCATCCCGATTACGACGGACGTGGAACAGTTGTAATAATACTTGACACCGGCGTTGATATGGGCGTTGAAGGTATGCTTAAAACTTCAACCGGTGAGACTAAAGTAATTGATGTTCAGGACTTTACCGGACAAGGCGATGTAAATATTTATGAAGCAAACCTTAACAAAGAGGACGGTAAAACTGTTTTCTCTAATAAAGAAAAGGGATTATCTGTCAAAGCTAATATTGCATCATTTATAAGCTCTTCAGATAATAAATACTATATTGGTGCATTTCCTGAAAAGCAATTACTGAATTCCAGTTCCGGCTCAGCTGATCTAAACGGAAACGGAAATACAGAGGATGTTTATCATCTGATTACCTATAAAACCAATGAAGACTTCTGGGTAGTTTATTTTGATACTAATGCTGATGGTGATTTGACAGGTGAAAAACCTTTACGAAACTTTAAGGAAAATCAGGACGCATTCTACATCCCTAACAAAAAAGGATTGGCTCCATTTACAATTGGGCTGAATATTTTCCCTGAGGAAAAAATTGTTTCACTTCATTTTGATGATGGCTCACACGGAAGCCATTGTGCAGGTATTGCTGCCGGATATAACATCGGCGGAATAGGAATGAATGGCGTTGCCCCGGGAGCAAAAGTTATTAGCTTGAAACTAGGGAATAACAATTATGCAGGCGGTGCAACTGTTACCGAAAGTATGAAAAAATCATATCTGTATGCTGATAAGCTTTCAAAAGAGTTAGGTGTTCCTTGTATTGTAAGTATGAGTTTTGGTGTCGGATCTGAAATTGAGGGCAGAGCAGATATGGAAAAATTTATTGATGATCTGCTCAAGAAAAATCCTTATTTATATGTTAATGTAAGCAATGGAAATAACGGACCGGGTCTTTCATCATCTGGTTTACCGGCATCATCCCAAAGTGTTTTCTCTTCGGGTGCTGTTTTAACGGTAGAAGTTGGAAGAGATAATTATGGCGCTCAATTAAAAAATGACATTATACTTCACTTCAGTTCACGCGGCGGTGATACAAATAAACCTGATATTATTTCTCCCGGAGCTGCAACGTCAACTGTTCCTAACTTTACCGGCAGAGACGCTTTCTGGGGAACGAGTATGGCCTGTCCATATTCTGCTGGTGTGATGGCTTTATTATTAAGTGCAGCAAACAAAGAGTTTCCGGGCGTTAAAATTCCTGCACAGCTTCTTTACAGAATTATTCGTGAAGGTGCTGTTAAGTGGGAAGGGTATAATATTCTCGATCAGGGCGCAGGTTATATAAATGTTGTGAACTCTTACGAATTACTGAAAAAATATTTAAAGAGCGGTGAGGCGAATAAGTTTGAAAGTTATACTGTAACTTCTTTTGCTCCGAATCATCCTGACAACAGAGCTGCCGGCCTTTACCTGCGTGATGCTTCTTATCTAACAGGAGAAGAAGTATTTACCTTTATGGTAACCAGAAACAATACTATTGGCTCCGATAATTTTTACAGGTCATATAATCTTAAAAGTGATAATAACTGGTTAGTCCCCGTACAGAAGAAAACTTATATCCGTAATGATCAGGCAGCAATGGTTAATGTTAAGATTGATAAAAGCAAATTTACTGGACCCGGACTCTATACAGGCAAAATAGTTGCAACACGAGATGATGGTTCAAATACACCTGAATTTGAAATGATAGCAACCATTATTGTTCCTTTCCAGTTTAAACCCTGCAACAATTACAGCTTAACTGTTAGTAATGGTAAAGTAGATATTGGTAAAGTAGACAGGTACTTTATTAAAGTCCCTGCAGGTCAGAATATTCTTAAGCTTACTAAATCAAGGGTGGATAATACTTATTGCCGCACGAGAATGTGGCTTTTTGATCATGATGGGGTTGACGTATACGTGTCACCTCCATTCTATTCTGTTAATAATGACCAGAAAATTGAAGTCAATCATTATAACCTTACTCCCGGTATTTACGAAGTAAACGTTGACGGTTTCTTTTTGGCTGCTGATTCTTCAAACTATAATTTATCCGTTGAGTTAATTTCACTTCAGACTGATTATAACAAAGAGCTAACATCTGTTGATAACACGATCAACATAACAAATAATAATAACCGCGCATATAATTATAATCTTTCCGGTGAAATGCTTGGATACGAAAAGAATTATACTGTTTCAGTAGATGGCATGGGAGTGGTTCGTCTTCCATTTAAGCTATTAAAAGGAGAGTCATCCAGAAACTTTACATTTACTTTAAGCAAAGAGGATTTCAATAAAACCACTGATTTCTCAGTAATAATACTTGATGAAAATGGTAAAGCATTATCCAAGAACGGATTGGCAAATAGAACGGGATCACTTTCTATTAGAAACTCATCGGATAAAGATGAAGTTATTTACGTCCTTGAAATCATTCCGGCATTCACACATAAAGAAGGAAAAGCTACATTATTTATTAAAGAGCAAACAGAATTTCCTTCTGCACTACCAGTTGATGTAAAAGATATGAACAGAAAAGCAACAACACTTTACCCTTCTAACACACGAACTTTAAAGTGTACTTGTTCAAAACCGGAAAATAATGTTCCGGATGATGCAAAAGTTTATGGAAAGATTTATTTCAAATCGCCATCAACTGAAAAAACCGAATATGAACTACCAGTTTATTTCAAATTCTGAAAGGATGATTTAATATGAGTGAACATACACCAAACCAGATTAAGGGTCTTCCGCATAATGCATATAAGGAATTGCAGCCCGGAGAAGAATATAAACCCTTAATGCCCGCTGACCAGACACCGGCAGAAATAACTCCTTATTCTGTAATAATGGGTTTATTAATGGCTGTACTATTTTCTGCAGCAGCTGCTTATCTCGGTTTGAAAATCGGACAGGTTTTCGAAGCTGCTATTCCAATTGCAATCATTGCTGTTGGTGTTTCAACATTACTTAAGATAAAAGGCTCGCTTGGTCAGAATGTAATTATTCAATCAATCGGACAAAATTCCGGATTGATTGTCGCGGGAGCTATCTTCACAATTCCCGCATTATATATTCTTAACCTGGAAGCACATTTTTATCAGATATTTCTGGCTTCTGCTTTTGGCGGTGTGCTTGGAATTCTGTTCCTGATTCCGTTCAGAAAATACTTTGTTGCGGAAATGCACGGTAAGTTTCCGTTTCCTGAAGCCACAGCAACGACTGAAATACTTGTTGCCGGCGAGAAGGGTGGAAAGCAAGCGCTCGTATTAGTTGTAAGTGGTTTGATAGGCGGTATTTATGATTTCGTCATCGCGACTTTCGGATGGTGGAGTGAGGTATTTACAACAAGAGTATTCGGATTCGGTGAAGTTCTTGCAGATAAATTCAAACTTGTTTTCCGCTTGAATGTTGGTGCAGCGGTCATGGGTCTTGGTTATATAGTAGGACTTAAATATGCAGCGATAATTGCCGCAGGTTCATTTCTGTCCTGGTATCTTTTAATTCCTGTCATATCATATATTGGTGGCGAGTTAACAATGCCTTTCGGTACTGGGGCCACAAAATTAATTTCTGCAATGTCTGCTGAAGAAATTTTCCGCCAGTACGTTCGTCACGTTGGCATCGGTGGAATTGCAATGGCAGGCATAATCGGAATTATCCGTTCATCAAAAATCATTCAGTCGGCTTTCTCACTTGGGTTTAAAGAAATATTTGATAAGAAAGGCGGCAACAATAAAAAGCTTAGAACACAAATTGACCTTTCAATGAAAACAATTCTTGTTGGAATAATCATTACGTCAATCGCTCTTTTTATTTTTTTCCATTTCGGTGTTGTTGATAATCTTGGCTGGGCATTAGCTGGACTGCTAATTGTACTAATTATTTCTTTCCTTTTTACAACTGTTGCAGCAAATGCTATTGCAATAGTTGGAACAAACCCTGTTAGCGGAATGACTTTGATGACATTGATTCTTTCATCAATCATTCTTACATCAGTCGGATTAAAGGGTCAGGCAGGCATGGTTGCTGCATTGATTATAGGCGGAGTTGTTTGTACGGCTCTTTCAATGGCCGGCGGTTTTATTACCGATCTCAAAATCGGGTATTGGCTTGGTTCAACCCCACGGAAACAGGAAAGCTGGAAATTTCTCGGCGTACTTGTTTCTGCATTAACTGTAGGCTTTGTAATAATGATATTAAATGAAACTTACGGCTTTGTTGGTGAAGGATCACTTGTTGCACCTCAGGCAAATGCAATGGCGGCAGTGATTCAGCCATTAATGGATCAGCAGCCTGCACCATGGATGCTTTATATTGTAGGAGCAATACTGGCATTAGTACTCACAATGATAAAAGTACCGGCACTTGCTTTTGCTCTTGGAATGTATATTCCTCTTGAACTTAATACCCCCCTTCTCGTCGGTGGATTGATTGCTCACTTTGTTTCAACACGAAGTACGGATGAAAAATTAAATACTGCCAGAAGAGAACGCGGAACCTTAATTGCATCCGGATTTATTGCCGGTGGTGCTTTGATGGGTGTTATTAGTGCGATATTAAGATGGCAGGGATTCAATTGGGTTAATCCTGAATGGGCAGAATCTCATTCCGCAGAGTTACTTGGAATAGTAATGTTTGCTGTTATCTGTGTTTATATGATTTGGGATGCTTTGAGAGGAAAGGTGGAAGAGTAAAAAACAAAGCCCCCTCTTTGTTCTCCCCCTAAGGGGGAGATTTAAAAATTAAAAGACGCATTACTTTTAGTGATGCGTTTTTTTTAAGTCAGTAAAATAATTTTGGAACGATTATTCCTGACTTTTTAATATCTCAATGATTTTTTCTGCAAGTTGATTTATTGTAGGACACTCAAAGATTAAAGCTATAGATAGTTCTACCTTAATTTGTACTTCAATCTGCTTAAATAATTGCACCACTAATAGTGAATGACCACCAAGCTCAAAAAAATTATCATAAACACTGATATTTTTAACCCGAAGTACTTTTTGCCAAATTTCAGTTAATTGTTTTTCAAGCTCATTACGTGGTGGAGTATATTTTTCTGATAATGATATTCGGGAAATATCAGGTGAAGGTAAAGATTTTCTATCTATCTTTCCATTAGACGTTAAGGGCATCTCATCCATAAGCATAAATACTGAAGGTATCATATAATCAGGAAGCCTGCCAGTTAATAACTCCTTTAGAGAAGGGACCAAAGTACGCTTGAATTTGGGAATTAAAGGATTATTTGTATATGCTTTTATGTTATGATTTTTGAGAACCGGTGAAATCAGATTAATCAAATTGTTTATATCATTCTTGAGGAACACTGCATCAAAATGATCTATTTTCCCATCAGAAGACCAGGTAAGAAGGACTTTGCTGCAATATTTTTCGCCAAGATCATATAATAATTCAGGATCAACCCCATGGTCCTTACCAACATTTTCGATAGATAATAAAGCCTCAGTTAACGGAACTTTGTTTTTGGTTTCGGATATCAAGTTGAATAACTTAACCTCATTGTATAGTCTTGAGTTAGGTATATTTTTAATAGCAAAAATTGGCTGATCCTTTTTTTGCAATGCAGTTTCAATCTCTGATACCTTCAAATTCCTGTCTGAATAATCAATCCATTCTTTGATATCTATTTCGTCATTTTTTTCACCGATATGCAAAATGACATCATACCTATACTTGGTTAATTCATTTAAATATTTGCCTCTCTTAAGTTTAACTTCAACATTAGAAATATTTCGAATCTTGTTTTTAAGTAGATAGAAAAATTGTGGGTCAAATAAAAGTTCCTCTTCTTCAGATACTCTTTTATCTGCGAGTTTCCTAAGTTCAGCCGTATCTGAAATATTTTTTGTTCGCTCAATTTCCACAGACATAGAAAAAATATTTAATAATTCACGGCTTCTTACATCTCCAATAAAAATTTTACCGCCTGGTTTTAAAACCTGGATTGCCTTTTCAATAACAGTAAGTAGATAGTCTGAGCCGGGGAAATACTGAATTACAGAATTAATAATAATTACATCATAGAGATTAGTATCTATGTTCTCAAAATTATGTGCTTCCTGACATAACAATTCAACATTATTTAAGTTTTTAGCTTTAACTATTTCTTTTGTTTTATTTAATACCCTTGAGGAAAAATCTAGACCCGTATACTTTTGACAGCGGGAAGCAATTTTGAAGAGCAACAGCCCCGTACCGCAACCTATTTCGAGTATATTAGCTGGCTTAAAACTTAGTATACGGTTCACTGTATGATCTACC
>DATHSU010000200.1:0-11736 GCA_035463895.1 Ignavibacteriaceae bacterium
TTGGTTTTGAAGCTACCCTGGAAACCTTTGCTGTTAAAAACTGGTCTTATAGAATAAGTTACAGCCTTTCACAAACAACCTCTGGAAATTTCGGACCTTCAATTATTTATCCGGATGATACCAGAGGTTATTCAACAAGAAACTTCACCGGTGAGTTTTTGGCTTCCTGGGATAGAACACATAATCTCAGAGCATTAATTCAGTATTTCTTTGAAGAAGGTGAAGGCTTTGAAATATTTGGAATAAAACCACTGGCTAATTCTGTAATAAGTCTTACATATACAGCTCAATCAGGTTTACCATACACTTATGTAACAGATTTTGACTTGAGGGATGTTGTTTTTAACAGAAGATACCCGATTGAATCAGTGGTCGATTTTAATTTCATAAAAAATATTGAAATTAGTGATTATAAAATTATACTGGGATTGAGGGTGATGAATTTGTTCGACAATAAATGGATTACTCCGATGTCCACTAATGATGATATAAGTTTATGGGTTGAGGAAAGCGTTACTATGATGGATCCGGGAAATGACCCGCAAAGATTCAGTCATTTAATTGCGCCATACAGAGCATACAGCAATATTCCAAGGCAGGTTCTTTTTACAGTAGGATTCGGTTTTTAATTATGAACACCAAGAAAAACATAAGAACATATTTTAACTTTTTTATAATTATTATTATCTGTTTCGTAACTAATGATATACTTGCTCAGATAGAATCATCCTCTTTAATTCTAAATCGTGGAAAGCTCTGGCAAACAGTAGCGTTCGGTAAAACTGGGCCTTCATTCAGTAACTGGACACAAAGAGGAATCGGTTTAGACTGGCCTGGATATGATCCTTCATTGATTGCTGAGAATATTGGCGGTTCAGCATCACATCTTGTAACCGGCGGAATGTATGTAGGCGCTAAATTCGCTCAGGACAGTATTCTCTCAGTTGAGGATTGGTCTTTGTATGCCGGGTCTATTGGTGAAGGATCAGGAGCAAAATATATTGTAACAAAACATACCAGAACTTATCCGGAAGGTGCTAACCATTGGCTTATTCAAAATCCGAATGTTGGTGAAGAAGTAATTGAAACCATATGGGAATATAATGTTAGCTATGATGATGAATTTCAGATCAGACGAATGCTGCCTGTTCGGGTTAAAAGAAATACGCATCAATGGAGTGGTTCGCAGCTAGATGAAAATTATATCATACATGAATATGTAATAAAAAATATTTCACCGGAGATACGCGCACAGGTTTCCCCTGAAAGATTTGTTGCCGATACGCTTGTCGATTTTTATTCAATTATAAATTATGGATTACATTCAAACTCACGATCCTGGTCGGTAATGTTTCCATCACTTACGCCGGGTGCAAGAAATACATGGTTCGCCTATGATCCTTCAAGAAGATTAATAAGAGCTTTTGCAGATGATTATCCTGAAACAGAATCAGTGACAGAAAATTTCGGATTAGTTCCTTCTTTTGGTCCGGTTGTTAACGGCAGACCAACCGGTGAGTATTTAGCCCCGGCTTTTGCCGGTGTTAAGTTGTTATACTCATCGACCGATAAAAGTGGTGGAACATCCAGAGTAGTTCGTCAGGGTTGGTCTTCAGCCAGTAATTCGATTGACTTGAGCGGACCATTTACAAATATTGGCTCGCTTGAAGCTCAATATGAAGTGATGAAAGATATAAGGCTGGCAGCAAACTTTGTTGCAAGCCCTGCTGATTCACTGATGAGAAGAACCAGAATGTGGTCTATGATGCAGCTCGGTCCCTGGGATATCCTGCCAGGTGATTCAATAGTAATTGTTATTGCTGAAATTGTTAATGGTGTTGATTATAAAATTGCAATTGATCCTGCCAATAATCCTGTTAGTGCAATAAATACTGGTTCGCGTAATTTATTTAATGCAGCAGCAGATAGGGCACAGCTTACATACAATAATAATTTTCGCCATCCCTCGCCGCCAGCAGCTCCTAAATTCTTACTTGATTACTCACGTGAAACAAATGAAGTAGCTAATGTAATCAGTTGGGGAATTGAAACTGAACAGATTCCCGATCCTGATGATGGTATATTTGATCTTGAAGGTTATATTATTTACAGATCTGATTATTTACCCATTGGTCCATGGATAGCGATTGATACTGTTTTAAAAGGCGATATGAATTATCTAAGTGGAAATACTTACACCTATGTTGATACTTCAGTATCAATTGGACAGGGTTATTATTACTCATTAACTTCATTCGATACAGGCAAACCTTCGTGGTCTGGTGTTCAAACTATAAATAATATTCCGCCACTTGAAACATCAATTTTTGCTAACAGAACCCAGGTTCCGTTTATCGCTACAATTCAGGCAAAAACAAATCTGGATGAAATTCTTGTTGTACCAAATCCTTTTGTTATTGGTGAAGGATTTTCTCAACCGGGAGAAAGAGATAATCTTCGATTTGTTAATCTGCCGAATCCCTGTACAATAAGAATTTATACTGTTAGAGGCGATTTAGTTAAAACAATTAATGTAGCTGATGGTTCAGGAGCAATTGTATCCTGGGATCAGGTTACAGATTTCGGGCAGTTCGTTGAGAGCGGTATATATATATATCACATTGAGTATAATGGCGGAACAAAATTAGGCAAGTTTGCTATAGTTAGATGAAATTATTTGAACAATTAAAAAATATGTTTGAGTTTAATAAAACATACAAAATACTATTAGCAGTCTGGTTTTTCCTTTGGGGAATTAACCTGAATGTTTTTGCCCAGGAATTTAAGAAAACAGCTACATCCGGCTTTACGTTTTTACAGATCCCGGTTTCAGCAAGAACTGCAGCACTTGGTGAATCTTCAATTGCTCTTTCAGATATGAATTCTCAGGGTATGTTCAGTAATCCGGCTATTATGGGTTTCACAAACCATTCTCATTCATTCTCTGCTTCATATTCAAACTGGTTTGCCGATATTAAAAATTATGCTTCAAGCTATTCAGTTCATACTGACTTTGGTATTCTTGGTGTTGGAGTTATTATGTTTGATTATGGCAGTATGCCCAGAACTTCAGTATCCGGGGGTCAAAAAGTATATGATGTAATAGGGAGTTTTGAAGCAAATTCTATTTCGGCAGCTGTATCTTACTCCCGATTATTAACCGATAGATTTTCATTTGGTGTTTCATTAAAATATGTTCAGGAAAAAATTGATAAGTATTCTGCTGATAATATTTTATTTGACGGAGGACTCCTTTATTACACAGGTTTAGGCTCTTTCAGAATTGCTGCAAGTATTCAAAACTTTGGGACGAATACAAAATTTATTAATGATGAATTTAAAATGCCTGCTATGTTTCGTTTAGGTGCTGCCGCAGAAGTATTAGGGGATATGAATTCTGAATACCGCATAACACTTATTGGTGAGGCAATGCATCCAAATGACGGGGATGAAAGAGTAAATGTCGGCACTGAATTATCCTGGAAAAATATGATAACTCTGCGGGCTGGTTATAAATTCTTTTACGATGAAGAATCTTACAGCTTTGGATTTGGTTTGGATCCAAAACTGAGTTTCCCTCTGAACTTTGATTTTGCATATGCTGATTACGGCAGACTCGGAAATATCTTAAGATTTACTTTACAGCTTGGATGGTATTAGAGATTAACAAATGAAAAAGATATTACTTCTTATAACCGGAATTATTTTACTTAGTGGATTTTCTTTTGCACAATTAAAATCTGTTACTGTATTTGCCGATTATTCATATACACCAACAACCCGACTTGAAATTACAAATGCCGATGCGGTTGGCGGAGGTGTGAAGGTTAAGTTTACTGTCTGGGATAATTTCAATCTCAGTTTTATCGGCGGTTACAAACTTTATTCATTAAATGAACCCGATGTACTAAATAATTGGGGATGGCAGTTCTGGACTGACCGGTATTACAATAAAATTGTTTCTGATCTGGCTGCTGACGCTAATCTTTCAGTAGAAATTGGTGCTGTTCAGAAAATGGATGTAATACCGTTTGTAATTTTTGCTGAATACGATATTGAAATAACTGATAAGTTTTTTGTAACTCCTTCAGTTGGAAGTGGTATTTATTTCTACACGCGAAGAATGTATGCAGTTGAAAACTGGGGTAAACAATTTCCAGCCGCTGATTATACTTTTTATTACAGCTTCAGAAATTTTGCCCCTGCAAAAAAAGGTAATCCGGCTTTTGTTAATTCCGGTATTGATCTTGAATATAGGCTCTTCGAAATAATGAGTATCTACACTTCAATTAATTATAATTACATTATCCCAACAGAAGGATCAATGGGCTACGATGCATTTCCTTTTGAAAATGAAGTTTCACTAAAACTTGGTATAGCCATTAAGTATTGAATCTAATGAAAGCTTTAAAATATTCGATAATAATTCTTGTCTTTTCAATTTCTTTTCTTAAAGCACAAAATTCACCGTGGATTATTGGTGCCGATCCTAATTATAATCTTCCGCTTGCCGGTTTGTCAGATAGAATGGAAGGTAATTTCGGCGGACTAATTTATGCCGGTAAAAAAACAACTGAAAACTGGACCTGGGTAGGCAAATTCGAGTACTTTAAATTAACTGATGTGAATAAAGATCAGATGTTCAAGATCGTTAAAGCAGAAGTAAATGATGTGATAAGTGATTACAGGTTTGAACTGCCTTTGCTTGAAATGGAATTGACTGCTGCCGGTCTAAGTGTCGAAGCAAGATACAATATTTTTAATTCTTCATTTCTAGAAGCAGACCTGAATTTTGGCTTTGGTTTTTATTACTGGGAATATTCCCGAACGGGCTATCAGGACTCATTATTTATAGATACAACCGGTGCAGGTGATTTACTGCTTGCAGAATTTTTAAATGTTCCGCCGCTATTTCAGAAAGACTGGAGCGGGGGACTGACAATTGGCACCGATTTTAATCTTATACTTTTTGATCCGCTTTCTTTCAACCTTGGTATAAACTATAAGCTTATTATAGCTGAATTATGGCCTGCACTTTCACTTAATCTTGAAAATGTAAGCGGATTACAATTCCTTGATCTGCGGGCAGGCATTAGGGTAAAACTTTAATCGGCTCCTTATTTCTTTCTTAATTATTATGAACAATATTTTTCTAACAGTCATATTCATTTCAATTCTTACATCCATACCTTCTTGTAATGCTCAGGTCAGCAGAGAAGCAGTACGAGGTGTATGGCTTACAAATGTTGACAGCGAAGTTCTTAATTCAAAAGAAAATATTATTGAAGCAGTTACTCTTCTTGACGAACTTGGATTCAATACTATTTTTGTTGTTACCTGGAATAAGGCAATGACATCATACCCGAGCAAAATAATGAAAGAATTTACCGGGGTTGAAATTGATACTTTGTTTACCGGTCGCGATCCTCTGAAGGAATTAATTGAAGAAGCACATAAACGGAATATCAAAGTAATTGCCTGGTTTGAGTTTGGTTTTTCTTCATCGTATGAGTTAAACGGAGGACCAATAATAGAGAGAAAACCTGAGTGGGCGGCAAAAGACGTCAATGGTAATCTGGTACAAAAAAACGGATTCGAATGGATGAATGGCTTTCTTCCGGAGGTCCAGGATTTTCTTTTATCTCTCATTATGGAAGTTGTTGAGAATTATGATATCGATGGTATTCAAGGTGATGATAGATTACCTGCGTTGCCTTCAGAAGCAGGATATGATGAATATACTGTTAATCTATTCAAATCTCAGCACGATGGCCAAGAGCCACCTGCATATCACAAGGATTTTTACTGGGTTCAATGGCGTGCCGATCTGCTGACAGATTTTATGCAACGGATATATGAGACTGTTAAAGCTTATGATGAAAATATCATTGTCTCAATGGCTCCAAGTATATATCCCTGGAGTAAAGAAGAATACCTTCAAGATTGGCCAAACTGGATGCGAAAAGGTTATGTCGAATTAGTTTGTCCTCAGGTTTACCGTTATGATTTTAAGAATTATAAAAATGCACTCAAACGTATAATAGAAGATCAAATTGATAAAAAAGATTTTGATAAATTCTTTCCGGGATTACTGTTAAAGGTTGGGGATTATTATCCATCCCAGAAATTTCTGAAGCAGATGATAGATGAGAACAGAAGGAATAATATTTATGGCGAGGTATTTTTTTTCTATGAGGGTATTAAAAAGTATCCTGATTTCTTCAAAGAAATTTATAAAGATAGGGTTGAATTTCCAGATCTTATTAAAAATTGAATGAGGTAATGTGAAAAGATTTGTTTTATTATTTGTATTACTTGTATCGATAACTGAAATATCATCTCAGCAGAATACAGAGTTTCGTGCAACCTGGCTCACAAATGTTGATAGTTTTGTGCTCACTTCAGATAACAGCATTGTTGAAGCTGTAAATTATCTTTCGTCAATTGGTATCAATGTAATTTTTCCGGTTGTGTACAATAAAGGTTATACTGTGTATCCAAGTGCTATTATGGACAGCTTGTTTGGAGTTAAAGTAATTCCCCAAACAGGATTTCAAAACAGGGATTTCCTGGAAAGACTTTTAATTGAAGCACATCGGGTCGGTATTGAGGTTATTCCCTGGTTTGAATTCGGATTTTCTTCATCCTATAGTCTGAATGGCGGACATATCGTAGCAAAATTTCCGCACTGGGCAACAAAAAATAATCAGGGAAATCTTGTCGTTAAAAACGGATTTGACTGGCTGAGTGGAATAAATCCTGAAGTACAGGATTATATGCTGTCTCTTGTTATGGAAGTAATAGATAATTATGATGTTGATGGTGTTCAAGGTGACGATAGGCTGCCTGCAATGCCCGTTGAAGGAGGATATGATTCTGTAACAGTTGAGATCTATAAAGCGGAGCACGGAGGAAACACACCTCCGCTTAATGCTGGGGATACTAATTGGAAAAGATGGAGAGCCGATAAGCTCAATGAATTCCACGTGAGAATGCGTGATTCGGTCAAATCAAGAGGGGAAAATCTGATACTTTCTTCATCACCAACTCCTTACCCTTGGGGTTATAATGAGTATCTCCAGGATTCCCGGAATTGGGCTCAGGATGGTATAGTTGATAATATCATACCGCAGCTATATCGTTATGATTTAATAAGTTACCAGCTTACCTTAAATGAATCTCTAACCCAAATAAGAAATGTAAATCCTGATATTTATTTTGCAGGGGTTTTAACCAAAGCGGGGACTTATGTAATTTCATACTCACTATTATTATCTAAGCTTCAGCTGAATAGAAATAATAATGTTAACGGCGAATGTACATTTTTCTATGAAGCATTGAGAGCAAATAATAGTCTTTTAGGTGATACTCTGAATGCTACTTATTATAATCAGCCGGCATTAGTACCTTACCGTAATGGAAAAATTTGGCGACCTAAGGCGACAATTAACAATGAAGATGATCCTGAAACAATTGTAACAGGTAATTGGGTATCATATCCTCTGTCGGGATTTGAAGGTACAATAATCCGTACAAATGATTCTATAAATTTTGCAGCAGTAGAGTATTTTGTAGATGTTCCATTTAGTGCTCATTTTGATGTATTTGCATTTCTAACTCCAAATTCTCCCTGGACACAACAGGCAAATTATGTTGTTTATTCAGACACAGATTCGATCAATCAAACAATCAACCAAGCAAACCTTTCAAAACGAGGATGGCATAAAATAGGAACGGCTTACCTGAGCCAGGGTAACAGAAGGGTAATGAAGATCGACAACTCACAGCTCGAGCCCGGTAAATGGCTTGTAGCCGATGCTGTAATGATAATGATCAACCGTAAACTTTCACCGGATGTTATTGTCACAAGTATAGAAGATGAGATGGGGAATGATTTAAACGTTCCGGAAAATTTTTCATTAAGTCAGAATTATCCCAATCCATTTAATCCGACCACAGTAATAAGTTGGCAGTCCGCAGTTGGCAGTAGGCAAGTCCTTAAAGTCTTTGATGTCCTTGGGAAAGAAATAACAACGCTTTTAGATGAATATAAACCGGCCGGAAACTATGAAGTAGAATTTAATGCTGACAAACTTTCTAGCGGAGTTTACTTTTATCAATTAAATTACGGCAGTTTCGTTCAAACAAAAAAAATGATATTACTACGATGATTGAAAAATTCAAAAGGCCCACTTCTTTGATAAATGCAAAACTTACTGTGTATAATTTTTTTATTATTCTTTTATTCATTTTTATTTCTACTCCATTTATAACATTCTCTCAACCCATAAAAGAATTTCGGGCAGTTAAACTAACTAATGTTGATAGTAATGTTTTATTCACTGACCAGAATATTGCTCAGGGAATGGATTACCTTGCTTCAGTGAATATAAATGCCGTGCTTGTTGTTGTTTGGCACGGTGCACATACTTTGTATCCTAGTTCAACAATGGATAGTCTGTTCTCAAAACCTATTCATCCCAATTTTGTGGGAAGGGATATGCTCGAGAGAGTTAAAATTGAAGCACATAGGAACGGTATCGAAGTTTATCCCTGGTTCGAATATGGTTTTGCAGCATGGTATTCAGGAAGCGGCACTGCAACAGGTGGACATATCATACAGGCAAAACCCGATTGGGCAAGCAGATTCAGTAACGGACAGATTGCTAAGAAAAATGGTTTCGACTGGATGTCACCAATTCATCCGGAAGTTCAGGACTTTTTTAATAAACTTATTACTGAAGTTATTACAAATTATGATATTGATGGCGTTGAGTTTTCAGATAGGATTCCTGCAATGCCAGTTGAAGGCGGGTATGAACCATTTACTGTTTCACTTTATCAGTCAGAACACGGCGGACAAAATCCGCCGACTAATTATTTTGATAATAACTGGAAAAGGTGGCGTGCAAACAAAATGAATGACTGGTATATGGGGGTAAGAAACCTGATGAAGAATTATAATGAAAATTTGTTCGTTTCTACTAGTCCCAGTATTTATCCGTGGAGTTATGATAATTATCTGCAGGACGTACAAACCTGGCTTGATTCAGGTATATGCGATCAATTCATACCTCAGTTATATCGTTATAATTATTCTGAATATTTATTTGAATTAAATCAGGCTGTAAATCAGGCAGGTTCAGCAAATCTTCACAAACTTTTTGGTGGAATTCTGATGAACATCGGATTACCGCCTAACGACTATTTGATTTCACCCGATTATTTACTTGCTGCCTTACAGGCTAACAGGGATAGGGGAGTAATGGGTGAAGCGTATTTTTATTATGAAGGATTCAGAAAAAATAATAATCAGCTTGGGGATACTTTAAAAGCAACCTTTTATTCACAGCCCGCTTTAATGCCGGGAAGAAATGGTGTTTGGCGTCCTAAAGCAACAATTAAAAATGAAAATGATCCGCAGACAATAGTAACAGGTAATTGGGTATCATATCCTCTCTCCGGTTTTGATGGAACAATAATCCGCACAAATGATTCTTTAAACTATGCAGCAGTTGAATATTATGCAGATGTTCCATTTAATGCTTACTTCGATGCTTACGCATATTTGACTCCAAATACTCCATGGACACAGCAGGCAAATTATGTTGTTTATTCAGATACTGATTCAATCAATCAAACTATCAACCAATCTGATTTAACTAAACGGGGCTGGCAGAAAATAGGCACAGTGTTTTTAACCGAAGGAAATAAGAGAGTTTTGAAGATTGACAATACCCAGCTTGAACTAGGTAAATGGCTGGTGGCAGATGCTATGATGATGATGATAAACAGAAAACTTTCACCTGATGTTATGATCACAACTGTAGAAGATGAAATGGAAAATGAGTTTACAGTTCCGGAAAATTTTTCACTAAGTCAGAATTACCCGAACCCGTTTAATCCAACAACAAAAATCAGATATTCAATACCAGAAGCACCCCTCTCCTTAGGAGAGGGGCAGGGGGTGAGGCTGGTTATTTTTGATGTCCTTGGTAAAGAAATAACAACGCTTGTAGATGAGTTTAAACCAGCCGGAAGTTACGAGGTTAAGTTTAATGCAAGCGGTTTATCCAGCGGAGTATATTTTTATCAATTAGTATCCGGCAGCTTTGTTCAAACTAAAAAGATGATCCTTCTTCGCTGATGACTAAACGTGCCGATGCTCTCGATGCTCTTCGTGGTTTTGCAATCATAACAATGATCCTTTCCGGCAGTATTCCATTTGGAGGACCTGCTGCATTACCCGGATGGATGTATCACGCACAGCTTCCTCCACCTGAATTTGTTTTTAATCCCAAAGTTCCTGGTATTACCTGGGTTGATTTGGTTTTTCCTTTCTTCCTTTTTGCAATGGGTGCAGCATTCCCTTTTGCACTTAGAAAAAGAATAGAACAGGGAGTACCTTATTGGAAATTATCACTTCAGGCAATTCAAAGAGGTTTTCTATTAGTCGTGTTTGCACTATTTCTGCAGCATTCAAAACCTTATGCACTCAGCGGAAGTCCGGAATCATTTCAATGGTTAATTGGTTTACTCGGCTTCGTAATTCTATTTTTAATTTATTATCGATATCCGAAGTCTGTCAATCCAAAACTTATAACTGCAATAAAGATTGTAACGGGAATTGGAGCTGTATATTTATTCTCGCAGCTTACATATACAAAAGGAAGCGGGTTTCTTTTAAGCAGAAGTGATATAATAATTTTGGTTCTAGCTAATGTTGCCTTATTTGGCTCGATCATCTGGCTATTTACAAAGGATAATTTACTTATCAGACTATCTGTTCTGGCTTTTCTTCTTGCATTCAGAATTACGCACAATATTGAAGGAAGCTGGACAGGCTTTATATGGAATTTAACTCCGGTTCCTGAAATATATAAGTTTTACTTCCTGCAGTATTTATTTATTGTTATACCAGGAACAATAGCAGGTGATCTTTTTTACAAATGGATGAAATCATCACCTGAGGAAAGCAATTCAGATAATAGAACAAATTATGTTTATCTGTTTTTGCTTTGTGTTGGTATTATTGTTCTGAATTTATTTGGACTATACAGTCGGCAATTAACACTAAATTTAATTGGAAATGTTGTTTTTCTTTCTGCCGGCATTCTATTGCTTAAAAATTCAAAATCACAGCTACTAGATTTGTATAAAAAATTATTTAACTGGGGAACATTCTGGCTCTTATTAGGATTAGCATTTGAATCTTTTGAAGGCGGAATAAAAAAAGATCAATCTACGCTTAGCTATTACCTTGTTACTTCAGGTTTAGCTTTTATGGCTTTAATTGCTTTCTCCATAATTTCAGATCATTGGAAAAAATCAAAGTATATAAATTTGATAATTGAAAACGGACAAAATCCCATGATCGCCTACATCGCCGGAAGCAACTTTGTTATGCCGATACTTGCATTAACCGGTTTATCAACACTTTTAAATTATCTTCTTATCAATCCCTGGCTTGGGTTTTTAAAGGGACTTATCTTCACTCTACTTGCTGCCTTAGTAACCAGCTTCTTCACAAAGAAGAAGATTTTCTGGCGGAGTTAGCAATCCGTAAAAATTCTTTCTCTCTAATTATTCAGATTTAATTTCCCATAAATCATTTTTTATATTTATAATCATAAAAATGATTAATATTATTATGAAAAATGTTAACCAACCAAGAGGTGAAATAGCAATTTATAAAGCCAGTGATGGCTCGACTCAACTTGATGTTAAACTTGAGGA
>DATHSU010000201.1:0-10011 GCA_035463895.1 Ignavibacteriaceae bacterium
CAATCAACAATTTTATTCCTTTTGTTGGTGCTTATGCCGGTGTTAATGGAGGATTTTATGGAGAGACCGGATCAGTATCAGCCATAATTTATCCAAACGAAGTAAAAGCAAGAAATGTTTCAGCTGTCAGCCGTTTCAATCAATCTTACCCGGTTATCAGAAGTTTCTTCGGGATGAATTTCGATAGAACATTAAACGTCGAATGGATATATCATTACGGCAATAGTATTTCAGACATTTACCGCTTTGATGCACCAATGCCTTATACAAACAATCAGCAGACTCCCCTTCCTCCGCCTCAGCAGTCTGCAGGTTCTGTTTATGAGAATTTATTAGTTGGTATTGGTGGAGCGCCTACCCTGGTAAAAAACGGTCAGGTTAATGTAACATATAATGAAGAAATAATGTGGGGCTCAGGAGTTGGATTAGATAATGGTGATCCCAGAACTGCAGTGGGTTATACATCAGATAATCACGTAATAATGATAGTGGCTGATGGACGACAGGTTGCCAGCCAGGGTGTTGGACTTCCGGAATTAGCACAGATAATGATTGATCTTGGTTGTGTGGAAGCTATGAATCTGGATGGCGGCGGCTCGACACAAATGGCTGTTGGGAATCAACTTGTTAATACTCCATCTGAGTCAAGGGCTGTTCCCACCATTCTTACTGTTACACATAAAGATTCTTTAAAGCTTCCGGCTGTACCTCAATTTGAAAAGATCATTGATACAGGAGACCCTGAATGCAGTCTGATCGGAAGCGGATGGTTTCCCTCAGCAAATCCAGGCTATTGGGGAAATACACAAGCACAGTTAAATCCAGTTGGTGATGGAAGTGCTTATGCACAATTCGATCTTGGATTACCTGCAACAGCTATTTACGAGGTTTACGGTTGGTGGGTTGCATCATCAAACAGGTGCACGGATACTCCATTTATCATTAAACACAAAAATGGAGTTGATACAGTTCGAGTTAACCAGGTACAAAACGGTTCTATGTGGAAGCTAATTGGAACTTATCAATTCTCACAGGATACATCACAAAAAGTTTTTATATCTAACGCAGGTACAGCCGGCAGTTCAGCAACTTATGTTGTGGCAGATGCAATAAGGTTAATTTCTTATGACCCGGTTACAACTGTAAAAGAAGAAATTAATTATATACCGGAAGAATTTATATTATATCAGAATTATCCAAATCCATTTAACCCAAGCACTAAAATCAGTTGGCAGTCCCCTGTAGGCAGTTGGCAAGTTCTTAAAGTTTATGACTTATTAGGTAAGGAAATAACAACCCTTGTAAATGAGTTTAAACCAGCGGGATATTATGAAGTTGAATTTGATGCATCCAATATTCCAAGCGGAGTTTATTTTATCAGTTTAAATACCGGAAATTATCATTCGACAAGAAAAATGATGTTGCTCCGATAAATAATAAACAATTGAAAAATAATTCCTTTTAGCACACTTATGCGAACATTGGAATCAAAAGCTGCTATCCGGAATTTACTATAATAATTCTTGATTAAATCGTAGATAAATCTGGATTTGTTAGAAAGAATTATTTAAGTTAGTACTGTTTAATACTAAGAATAATTTCCTATGCAAACATTTCTAAAACAGTCCTTATTAATTCGTTTATTCATTCCTAATTCAATTCACAATAATCATTTAAATGAGAGGTTAGTATGAAAAAACTAATGTACTTTCTCGTCCTTGTTCTTTTTACTGCGAATATAGGATACTCGCAAGTCACAACACTATGGGAGAATTCTGCCGCTACATCCAATTTACCGGCCTGGTTTAGCACTGGAAATGGTGAAAGAGGATTGGCTTATGGTTCGGTCGCCGGAAATGACCGAGTTTATGTTGTATCACGCAGCAGCACATTTGGAAACAATATATATATATATAATGCAACAAATGGCGATTCAGTAGGATTACTAAATACCACCGGTATTTCAGGAGGGTTATTCATTATTAATGATGTTGAAGTTTCTTCGAATGGTGTTATATATGTATGTAATATGACAACTGATGCAAGTGGTGCAACTAATCCCTTTAAAGTTTACAGATATACTGCAGAAACAGATACACCGGTTGCTGTGATTAGTTATAATACCACAGTTGCTGTGCGGCTTGGTGATAAATTTACGGTTACAGGTTCAACTGCAGATAACTCTGTTACAATTTGGGCTGCATCAGGTAATACCAAAGAACTTTATAAATTCACAACTACTGATAATGGTGTCACATTTACGCCTACCATAATTCAGCTTCCAAGTCTTGGAACAGTAAGCTTAGGAAGTGCGGCAGTTGGTCCATTGCCAAACGGTGACTTTTATTACAATGCTGGAGGACAACCCGCACAGAAATTTTTAGCTGATGGAACTATAATTGACACAGTATCTACTGGTATTATAGCTACTGGAACTAATGCAATTAGATTTATGAGTACGCCAACTACCGATGAATTCTTCGCCACTTATGCTTATGGCCCAACTAATGAAACAGGTAGAATTGTAAAAATACCGGGCGGAGATTTAAACTTAGCAGAATTAATCGGTGTAACACCAATTTTAGGTACAAATAGTAATGCTGGAGGAACTGGAGATTTATCAATCCAATTGGTTTCACCATTTATTTATAATATATACGTACTAGGCACAAACAATGGCTTTGGTGCTTATCAGGTTGATTTTAGAACACCACTTGCTGGAGATTATTTCATTCCACAAGGCGCTAATCCACAAGGATTTCCTACACTATTTGATGCGGTAGCCTCATTAAATGTTAACGGAGCTTTAGGAACAGTAAATTTCTTACTAGATGCAGATACATTAAGAGAGAATACATTTACTTTTGATGCGGACTTATCGGTTGACAATAATGTAGTTGTTAAACCTGCACCTGGAAGAAACGTTGTTCTTTTTGTTACTGCCGGAGCAAGTCAGGGTAACGGTATCCAGATGATTGGATTTAATAAAGGTTATGTTACATTTGATGGTAGCAACGATGGTTCAAACAGCAGAAACCTCATTATTTCAACAGAACAGGATGCAGTTGCTGTACCTTTTGGTTTGAATACTGCAAATGCAGATACAGTTACGCTTAAAAATCTAGAAATTAAAAATATTGTAGAAGTACCATTGAACTTCAGGTACGGTGCAGTTATAAACGATGTTGGCGGGGTTTTAGGATTCCATGTTGAAAACTGCCAGATTGGTACTCCGGAAAAACCTGTACGTCGAGATGGGCTTGCTCCCTGGGGTGGTGGTGCAACTCCTAATAGTTTTACTTTCCTTAACAATGAAATCTATGCGGGTGTACGTGGTATAACAACAATCTACCTTATAGACAGCGAAATTCGTGGTAATACAATTAATTTGATTCCGACAGGACTAACTGGTGGAACAGATGCTTATAATCACGGAATGTACATTACTGGTGCTCAGGGCGCTATTGATATAAATGAAAACGTGATTAATTGTTTGACTAAAACAACAAACGCTTCTTCCTATATGATTGGAATCGCATTTGCAGGTAATTCAGAGGGTGGTACAGATTGGATTAATATTTTTAATAATATGATCAATGTTGGCGCAGCAGATGAAACTCGTTCTACTTATGGCATTGGTCTTCGCTCATCCCTACCAATGGGAAATCTAAAAATTTACCATAATACTATAGTCACCAATGATAATGCATCAACTCTGGTTAGCTATGGAATCGGTAATCATACAAATGGCACAGGCCCGGTTAATATTGATCTTAAGAATAATATCATTATTAATAGACATAACGGCAATACCGGATCCTCCGCAATTGGTCTAATTCCGGCAACATCAGTGCTTGTTTCAGATTATAATGATCTTTACTCCACGCAGAATCTTGTTAACTTTACTGGAACATTATACGCTGATCTAACAGCATGGCAAGCAACCTCTCAAGATCTGAATTCTGTTAGTAAGATGGTCAATTTTGTTTCAGCTACAGATCTCCATTTAACCGGTGCTTCCATTGGTGATTTTGATCTCGCTGGAATTGGATTACCTGAAGTTCCCTTTGATATTGATGGAGACACTCGACACCCGATGTTCCCTTATATGGGTGCAGATGAAGGTTCAGTTCCATTACCGGTTGAACTTACATCTTTTGCTGCGGCTGTTGTGAATGGAAAAGTTAATTTAACCTGGACAACTGCTAGTGAAATCAATAACCAGGGATTTGAAATCGAACGAAGGGGAAATGCTGATTTTGAAAAAATTGGTTTTGTTCCCGGTACCGGCACAACAACTCAAGGACAGTCCTATAGCTTTATTGATGATAAAGTTATTGATGGTGTTTACAGCTACAGACTGAAACAAGTAGATTTCGATGGATCTTTTAATTATTCCAATGTAATCGAAGTTGATGTAACTACACCATTGAACTTTGATTTATCACAGAACTATCCAAATCCATTCAACCCGGCTACAGTAATTGAATACTCAATTGCTTCACCAGTGAATGTAACATTAACAGTATACACTATTTTGGGTGAACAGGTTGCTGTTCTTGTTAACAATCAGTTTACTGAGGCAGGAAAGTATTCTGTTAATTTCAATGCATCAAATCTTGCAAGCGGTACATACATTTACAGACTGCAGGCAGGCGACTTTGTATCAACCAGGAAGATGTTACTAACTAAATAACAATTCTGGTTTATATCAGTCTTATTAAGGCTCACTCGTTTTAATACGGGTGAGCTTTTTTAATGTTTGGGCAAAAATAGCTTTGACATCGTAAGATTTTAAAGCAAAAATATGGAATTGTTCGCAAGAATTATTTATCTTGGAATGAGTTTATATTAAAAATAGTGAACTATGATAATCATTTCGAAAAACATTGAAAACATCCATTTTTCTACACACCAAATTCATTCTTTCATTCAAAAAACATGAGGTTAATATGAAAAAAGCACTATTTTATTCACTTTTTATTCTTGTTCTTACAGGTTTTATGTATGCGCAGCAGCGTACAGCCGTAGGAACAGAATTAATAGATAAGTATCAAGGGCCTATCGGTACTGAAGCTGCTGATACATTGGATTACATTGTTCCTCCCGGAACAATATACATTGCCACAATTGGCGGAGTGCCTTCCGGTTATGTAAATGGTACAAACGGGTATGGCGACATTGGAAAATATCAGCGCTTCGATTTTGCAAGTTCAACTGTTTTTGCAAGTTCATTCTTTATGTACTTCGGTGCTAAAGAAATAATTGGTAGCCCTGATACCATTAATTTTGTTATCAGAGCGGTTGATACTAACGGTGCGCCCGGAGATCTGTTATTTTCAACCAGCCGGTTAACAAGTGAAATCGACACAACCGGTCCGACCTCTATAACCCTAAATAAATCAATTGCAGATCCTAAAAGACCATTAGAAAACGGAATTTCTGTTTTTGCTGGTATTGAATGGGGACTTGATGTAGATGATCAGTTTACTTTGATCTCCAATACTGATCCAAATGGTGCCTCACCATCACGTGTATGGGAAAAATGGGATAATGGCACATATCATCAATATGGTTCAGCAACCAGTTGGACTTTACAGATTGATTTATGGGCTGGTATGGTTTATACTGAAGCCCTAGCCGGACCATACTGGATTCCTCAGGGAACTAACATCAGAGGTTTTGCAGACCTTGCAGAAGCTTTTGCTGCAGTTAATGCAAATGGACTTGGTGGGGAAACTATTTTCTACATTGACGATAATTTAGATCATACAACATTACTGCCGATACTTGAACGTGATGATCTTACAGCAACAAACAACCTTACTATTAAACCATCCAATGGTGTAACTCCGGTAGTGAAATTTAGAGGAACACATGGTTTAGCAATAAATAATACAAGTTACGTTACGATCGATGGCGATAACGGTTCCGGCGGAATAATGACTTTTCAAATGGATGACGCTACTGGTTCAGGAAATGGAGTTATTAGTATTACTGAAGATTGCCAGGATATAACAGTAAAAAATCTTAGTGTTCAATATTTAAATGCTACAGCTGCTTCAACGGGAATCCGCATCAGGCAAGCTTACAGCGGTACAGGAACATTAACTCCTCCCAGAGATATTCTCATTGACAACTGTATAATTGGTGTTCAAGGCAGTGCGTTCAACGATGGTATTGCGTTAGCTGGTTCCGCTACAAGATTAATAGATAATGTAACTATATCAAATAATATTATTACTTCTGGTAGAAGAGCCATTACTACTTTTTATGTAAGTGATAACAATTATTTTGATAACACAATTTATGTTACAGGTCAAAGAGCTGCTCAGGCCTGGTATGCAGGAATTTATTTTATATCTGCAGGCACTAACAATATTTACAATAACAGAATACTTCAATTAGGTGTAAATAGCACTGGTGGATATGCTGCAGGAATCCTGCTCAATGGAAGTTCAGATACAGTTAATATTTTCAATAACTTTATTGCAGCAAACTTAACAAATGCCGGAACCGGCACAAATAATAAAGTTTACGGTATTGCAATCAACTTTGATGGTGCCGGTAATCCAGTAAATGTTATTCATAATTCCATTCTTTTACCGGATAACGATCAGACGGGACGACACGCTGGTTTTGGATGGGAGGCAACCAATGCAAACCTAACGCCGGTTAATTTAGTCAATAATATAATTGTTAACCAAAAGGATATTGCAGAGTCTTATGGTATTCACTGGCCTTTTGCAAATTTTGGAACAGGTGTTAGTGACTATAATAATATTTATTTACCAGGTAGTAATGCCAATGTAGGTTTCTGGGATGCTGCTGCTACACCAACCCTTGCAAACTGGCAGACAGCTTCCGGACAGGATGCAAACTCAAAATCAAAAGAAGTATTCTTTGTATCGAATACAGACCTGCATCTTACAGGCACTTCAAACGGAGATTTTGATCTTGCCGGTACACCAATCGCTGAAATAACAACTGACATAGATGGTGATATGAGAGATATACTATTCCCATATATGGGTGCAGATGAAGCTGATATACCTCTTGGTGTTATAACAATTGCTGAAGCAAGAGAAGATCTAAACGGCGATTTGATTCCTGACAGACTAGGTCAGGTAGTGACAATTCAGGGTGTTGTAATTTCACCAAATTATCAAACTGTCAATCATTCATATTATATCTGGGATGGTACAGCAGGTATAACTGAAATACTTTTCGGAACAACTAATCCGGTTTTAAACCTTGGAGATCTTGTTCGTATTACCGGAGAAATAGGACAATTCAGAGGCTTAACACAGATCCAGCCAGCTGCCTCTTCCGATATTCTTTTCTTAAGTGCCGGAAATCCTGTTCCTGCTCCGCTAGTTTTAACGATAGCAGACTATATGGCTGATCCCGAAACATACGAAGGTACCTTGCTTGGCTTTGTTTCAGTTAATAAAGTTAGCGGCAACTGGCCCTCACCCGGTGGAAGTGCAACTCTAAAGGTTACCGATGGTACTGATACTGTAGATGTAAGAATTGATTCCGATACTGATTTAGATGATAATCCTGAACCAGTTTGGCCCGTGGATATTATCGGTTTAGGTTCTCAATTTTCAAGTGGAACAACAGTACTTGATGACGGATATCAAATACTTCCAAGGTACTATGCAACCGATATACTTCCGCCAGGAACAATACCGGTTGAACTTACTTCATTCACTGCTTCTATTGTAAATGGAAATGTTACCTTATCCTGGTCAACAGCAACTGAAGTAAATAATCACGGATTTGAAATTCAGCGTAGTTCTGAAGGTCAATTCTATACAATCGGATTTGTTCAGGGCTCCGGTACAACAACGCAAGGACAGTCCTATAGTTATGTTGATAGAAGCCTTGCACCCGGAATCTATAGTTATCGTCTAAAACAACTAGACTATGATGGAAGATTCTCCTACTCAAACGTAATTGAAGTAGATGCAAGCGTTCCTATGGTCTTTGAATTAGCTCAGAACTATCCTAATCCATTCAACCCGGCTACTGTAATTGAGTATTCGATTGCTTCACCTGTTAATGTAACATTAACTGTTTACACTATTCTAGGTGAACAAGTTGCTGTTCTTGTTAACAATCAATTTACTGAAGCTGGTAAGTATTCGGTTAATTTCAATGCTTCAAATCTTGCAAGCGGTACATACATATACAGACTGCAGGCAGGCGAATTTGTATCAGTTAAAAAGATGTTATTTGCTAAATAACAGTGCTTTTTAGCACAAGTTCTGTAAAAGCTCACTCGTTTTAATTCGGGTGAGCTTTTTTAATTGACAGGTATTAATATTTAACCGAATAATAAATTATTTTACTATTTAACGGCTCAGAGTTCATATTGAAAAATTATTCTATTTGTTTTGATGAAAATTATTGCTGCTAAAATGGGAACGATATTTGTATTATTAAACTACATAATTCTATTTACGGGAGATAAATGCATCAGGACGATTTTTCTTTTGAAATAACTAACGACGTAATTGTCGAAAAAATACACTTTACACGCGCTACTCAAAAAGAATCTAACATTTTCAAGGGCAGGCTGGATAAATACTTATTATTAAAATACTATAAAATAATTATCGATCTTTCAGATTGCAGCTTTATTGACTCCACTTTTCTTGGTGTGATGGTCGTATCCTTAAAAAAAGTGTTTGAAAAGGGCGGAGAAATAAAGTTTGTTATAAATAATGACGCTTTAATGAAAACCATTAAAGATATAAAACTGGATCGAGTTTTTAATATTTATCAGACTAAAACCGATGCCTTAAAAAGTTTTGAGGATCATTTCTAAAGTCTCATTTCAATTCACATTCTAATTATTTTAATACACTCATTTTGCTGATCAGAATGCTTTTCAGCCGTTTTTTAATTGGCACTGACATTGGACTAATTATTTCTGAGGAGCAATGAGTACAATCATAATAATAGTATTTGCATTGATTTTAGCAACCCTGCTTTCTGTAATTATTATTGCAGTAAAGAGGGAAGAAAAAAAGGATATAGACAAATTGTTTCTATAATCTTCCTATATATCTGTATTTCCTTTTATCCCGTCCTTTATACCCCATTATTTTATTATTTATTCATAAATAATGTCACTATTTTAGCTTTAGTAACACTTATTACTGTAAACTAAAAAAGGAGATATTTTATGAAGCAGAAATTCTTATTCGTTATTTTCAGTATATCAATTCTATTAGCTTTCTCTTTTTTAATAACTTCATGCTCCGAGGATAGCACAACCGAACCTCCCACAACTCCCTCAAATGTTCCTATGGCTAAATTATCAGAAATCCAGTCAAAAGTATTTAATATAAGCTGTGCAACAGCAAATTGTCATGCTTCAGGTACTGCAGCAGGAGGTCTTATTTTATCAGACGGTCAGTCTTATAATAATTTAATAAATGTGGAAAGTATATTGTACCCGGGTGTTAAAAGAGTTGACGAAGGTAATAGTGATGAAAGCTTGTTAGTCCAAATTATTACAGGTACGAGAATTCCCAGAATGCCTCTAAACGCTTCACCTCTTCCAGCAGGGGTAATTGATTCTATTGCAAAGTGGATTGACCTCGGAGCACCGAATAACTAAACATAGTATTATTACATTGTTCTGATTCGGTCTGTTTACATTAAACGGATCGAATGAGACCATTATCTCCTTCTGATTTCTTACCTAAAAATCTCTAAAATAATTTAAATTAATATACTTTTTTATCACGCATAAGTTTATTTTAATATTTTTTTTCTTAATCAAAAGCTTTTAATAAGGATATAAATGAAAAACCTTCTATTACAATTTACTTTTGTATTGATTTTTTTAACATTAAATACTTACGGACAAATAAATACCGAGCGTTACAGACAGGATGCAGATTCCGGTTTTTCGGGTGCTATTGATATTGATGCTCTGGCACAAACAGGAAACACTGATTTTCAGCATTTAGGTCTGGGCGGCAGATTAAATTA
>DATHSU010000202.1:0-25630 GCA_035463895.1 Ignavibacteriaceae bacterium
AAGTGTATCCTTCACGTTCTGTTCTTGCACGGGCGCTTGGCGTTGAAGAAAAAGTTAAAGTAGATATTATTCAAAATATAGATTTAAGAAGCGGACAGGCTTATTTGCTGTGCTCAGATGGCCTGGCTAAAGTTTCTGAAAGTGAAATCCTAAAAATCATTTCTGAAAACCCTGCGCAAATTTCCTGCAAACAATTGGTTGAGCTGGCAAATGAAAGAGGCGGCAAGGATAACGTAACTGTTCAGGTTATTAAAATAGGTGTTAAGAAAACAACGGCTGCCCCTGTACCAGAAGTTATTAACGAACCTGACAGAGTAAGTGTTTACAAGGAATCTGCACCAAAAAAAAGTAAAACCCCAATAATAGCTGCCGTAATAGTTATCTTACTTTTAATAGCAGGCTATGCCCTCAAGGATTCAATAACATCGGTTTTCAGTTCTTCAGATGATACCGTCGAAAATATAGTACCGCAGATAGTAGATTCATCTGATCAACCCGGGCAGAATGATATAGATGAAAAGTATAAAGATCTTCTGATGCGTGCCGACAAATTATTCCGAAATGGAAGGCTTGAAACCGCGCTGGATCTTTACAGAGAAATACTTGATGAAGCACCAATGAATTTTTCTGCAATTCAGGGTATAAATCAAATTGCACTATCTTTTCTGAAAACAGCAGATGAAAAAATGGCTGATAACGATTTCGTAGATGCATTAAAATATTATTATAAGGTAAAAGAACTTCAGCCTGAAAATGAAAGAGTGCATACCTTAATAAAAATATGTGAAAATCAAATAAACTATGGTACACCTGATAAACCGGTTGAAACAGAAACTCTCCCGTCTCCTCAGCCAGGGTTAAAAGAAACAGGAATACTGGTAGTTAATAATTTCACTCCCGGTGAATGGAATTTTCTGAATCTGCCCTCGAATCAGTACAGTATAGATAATAAAGAAATTGAATTCACTGCAGGCTCCTTCGAAAAGAAATCTATTTTCAGGCAGGATCTTATTAATGCTGAAATTTCAATTGAAGTAAAGGCAAATCTACCGGATAACAAATCAATAGTTGGGGTAATTGTAGGTTATAGCCAAGCCGGTAATATGGGAAGAGAAGAATATTACCTGCTAAACTGTCAAAAGTCCGTATTCTCCCTTCAAAAAATTTCGGGAAGTAATTCAGAACAGCTTATTAGTATGAATGCTCCTCCGTTTGAAGGCGGCGGAATCTGGAAATTAAAAGTTCTAAGCTCAAATAACCGGATACATATATTCAGCGAGGCAAAACTTTTAGGAAACTGGGAGGGTCCAGGCAGCATATCCGGTAAAGTTGGTTTAATGGCTGGGCCTGATGTTCACGCTAAGTTTACCAAACTGCATATTAGAGGAACAAGGAAATAAATTTTTTAAATCAAACACAGAAGAAATCATTAGTTTATGGATAAATTAGTCGGTCAAGTAATAGATAACTATAAGATACTTGAAATCATAGGCCGCGGTGGAATGGGTGTAGTCTTTAAGGCGATTGATCTGAGTCTTGAAAAAGTAGTTGCATTAAAGATGATCGATCCACTGCTTGCCAAGGATGATAATTTTCTAAACCGATTTAAAACCGAAGCTAAAGCACTTGCCCGCCTTGAAAACAGCAACATAGTTGGTGTGTATGCTTTAAGAGATACCGAATATGGTTTGTTTATGGTTATGGAATATGTACAGGCCAAAACAATTTCAGAGTGGATAAGGGAGAAAGGGAGGTTTTCATCGGCTGAGACAAAAGAAATTGCCAGGCATTTTCTTAAAGCAATTGGTCACGCTCATAAGGTGGGAGTAATTCACAGGGATATAAAGCCAAACAACATACTTCTTTGTGATGACGGAACAGTTAAAGTGATGGATTTTGGTTTAGCAAAAGTAGTGCAGGATCACGCTGCCCAAAGCACTGTAACGCAAATTGCCGCCGGCACATTATACTATATGTCCCCCGAACAGATAAAAGGTTTGAAGAATGTTGATAAACGAAGCGATATCTATGCAATTGGTATGACAATTTATGAAATGCTTGCTGGAAGAACTCCTTTTGAAAAATCAGAATCCGAGTTTACCATACAGAAGCAGATTGTAGAAGGGAAAATACCTCCGCCATCAAAGTATAATCCGCTTATCCCAAAAGCTTTTGTTAAGATGATAATGAAAGCCATTGAGAAGGATGCTGACAAGCGGTACCAAACAGTCCCCGATATGCTTGCTGAACTAGAAAATATTCAGGTTGATGATCAGCCGGTTAACGATAAAACAAGAGTTCTCTTAGATCCTAAAACACAGATAAATACGGAACCAAAGAAGAAAAGTTTTAGGCCTGTTTATATTTATTCTGCAGTCGGATTTCTAATTATCGCCGCAATAATAGCTTATTTAACAATTGGACTTGGTGATAAGAAAGACTCCGAAACAGATAAAGATGCACAAAAAACGGATACTTTGTTAACCACCAATAATATTCTCGCTTCACTTTCAATAAGTTCGGAACCTAGCGGTGCGAAAGTTTTTCTTAATGAAAAAAATATCGGCAGTACTCCTCTTATTGTAGATTCGTTGAAAACAGATATCTATAATATTAAAGTCAGGTTATCCGGATATGAACAGTGGACAGCAAAAGATTACAGACTTTTTGAAGGTATGAATAATCTTCAGGTGCCGCTAAAACCGGTTACCTCTCAGACACCTGCTTCCACATCCACATTGGTGCTGAAAGCAGAACCGGAGGGAACTATTTTTATCGGTAACAGACAGGTTGGTTCAGGTAAAGATGCTATTCGTTCAGAAGTAACTGCAGGAAGTCATACGGTAAAATTTGTTCATCCGCAGTTTGGTGAGAAATTATTAAATGTTAACTTGTCCCCAAACCAGACTGAAAACATTACTTGCTATTTTCAGCAGAAGGTAACCATTCAATCATTAAATAAATCTGGTGATTCTTTCTGGGGTAATATATTTATCAATGGAGAAAACACTAATCGAACAACTCCAGCAGATATGATGCTTGGACCTGGTTCTTACCGTATAACAGTTAAAAAAACCGGATTCAAAACTGTTGAGAACGATGTTGTGTTAAATATTCAACCAGCATTTGAATTAAAGAACCATCCCCTGGTATTTCATTTCGAATAAATAGAAACATAAAAATTAAACTAAAGGAGATACAATTATGAATTCAACTTTCGCACAGAAGTTCCTGAGAAACAGCATACTGCGTTTTTCAGCTGTTGTTATACTTTCCTTACTGTTAATCAGCAGTAGTTTTTATTCTGATGATGCAAAAGAAAAACTGAAACAGGCGGAAAACTATTACAAATCTGCCCAGTTCGATAATGCAATTGAACTTCTTAATACATTATCTACGGATGCTGCAGTAGATGAAGAAATTCAGAAGGATGCATTAAGGTTTCTTGGAAGAGCATACACCGCAAAGGGTTTATATGAGGAAGCTAAAACAGCAATACTTAGACTGCTGGAGCTTGAACCTCCAATGGTTATGTTCAATCCTGATTATGAGCCACCCGTATTTATGAAGTTATATTATGAATCCAGGAAAGAGTTTACTGGTTCTTATGAAGTTGAACGACCCGATCCTGGTATGAAAACTATTGCAATAATAGATTTTAAAAATCGTTCAATTGATAAAAAAGAACAATACGATCCTATGGAAAGAGGTTTTGCAGACCTTACAATAAATCGTCTGAATAATTCTATTAACCTCAAAGTTGTTGAACGAGAAAGAATTCAATGGATACTTGATGAAATAAAACTACAGGATCAGTACAATATGGAAGGTGCTGTACGAATGGGCAAGCAGCTTGGTGTTCAAACTGTTCTTATGGGAAGTTTCATTATTATGAAAAATGAAATCTGGCTTGGTGCAAGATTAGTGAAGGTAGAAACAAGTGAAATTCTGTTTACAGATGAAATTAAAGGCGATCTTGATGATTTCTTTGATTTAATTGACGAATTAAGTAATAAAATTGCGGCTAAGATTGAAGTTGAACTTAAGAAACATGATGTTGGCGAATTAGTTCCTGAAGCTCCGTCACTAGATGCAGTAATGGCTTACTCAATAGGTTTAAGCTATCTTGAAAGAGAAGATTACAAGAATGCCTATGCCAAGTTCCAGGAAGCATTGAAGTTCGATCCCAACTATGAAAAAGCTCAACTAAGAGCTCAGACCATTGCTCCTTTGTTATAAAAAAACTGAAGGTGCTGCCAGTATTAATTTTTTTAAGGAAAAGTAAATTGAAATCCAAAATATTCAGAATATTGCCGCTATTACTAATCTTATCCGGGTTTTTAGTTATTTCCTGTTCCTCTGGTTCTATCATAGATTATCCCGAGTTATATAAACAGCAGATTTGGGATTGGGAGGATAGGTTAATCGAAGACCCGAATGATTTTGAAGCTTTGAAGCAGCTAGGTATGTATTATTCTCAAATTAAGGAGCATGAAACAGCCCGCTTGCATGTAGATAAAGCTTTGAACATACAACCTGATGATCCGGCTTTGTTATTATACAAAGGAATAAACCTTGAGTTCTTCAACAAACAAGAGGAAGCAATTGAATACTACAAGAGATATACTGAAGTTCCGGAAGATTCTCCATTTCGTGAGGTACTTGAAGGAAGATTTTTATGGGCTAAACGGCAGCAGGGTTACTCCGATGTAAAATTAATGATCCAGCAGGAAGACCAGATATCTGCAGGTGAGATTTCTGAGAACACGATGGCTGTATTTCCGCTTATATACCAGGGCATTAATCCAGACTATGTTCCCTTAAGCAGGGGATTTAGTGAAATGGTTAGTATTGATTTAGCCAAAATCAAAAGATTAACAATATTAGAAAGAATACGGATACAGGCTGTATTAGATGAACTTAAGTTTGCACAAACAGCTTACGTTGATGAATCAACGGCACCAAGAACCGGCAGGATATTAAGGGCTGGTAAAATTGTATCCGGTGATTACGATATTACCGATGATGGCAAGTTTAAGATTAATCTCGGCTCCTGGGATACCCAAACTACTGAGAGAAAATCCTGGGTAAATAAAAGCGGTTCTCTCGATGAATTCTTCATTCTGCAAAAAGAAGTTGTTTTTGCTTTTCTTGAAAAGAACGGAATCGACCTGACACAAGAGGAGAGAGAATCAATTTCTCATATTCCAACGCAAAATCTCGAATCATTTCTTGCTTATTCAAAAGGTTTACTTTTCGAAGATGCCGGAAAGTTTGATGAAGCATCAATTCAATATCAGAGAGCATCTCAGATTGATCCCCAATTTCAGATTGCTGCAAATAAATTCAATACTTCAGGTGTTATGTCTAAAAGCTCCGGTTCTAAAGAGGATATGGTGGATATTTTAAAGACTAATTATGCAGCTGTAAAAAACGAAGCAATTAACATTGTTGAAAACCGCATCCAGGGTATGGTAAACAATATTGTTTCCAGTTTTATTCAAGGCATAGATTTTCGCAGCCTTACTGAAGATGAATCATTTCTTAATTTATTTATTGATGTGTTGCCATTGCCTCCGCTTCCTCCAATCAGGCAATAATTCTAAAGGTCAAAAGGTATTTAAGTTCCAGAGTATCTAACAATAAACCTTATGGTTATTATTCAAATACTTTGATTATCATATTCTCAAAAACTATCATTCTCATGTTATAATGATAGGGACTATATTTATTTATTAAAGGCAGATAAGATGAAAAAACTTTTAATTTTTAATTTACTGTTTCTGATACTTTTATCGGGTTATAGCTTCACACAAACCATGCGAAGTGCTTCCGGGTCCTTCAATGTGAATATTTCTTCATTATATGAAAATTGGTCCGTAAATGACAGCACTGAGTTATCAGAAATATCCAATAGTCTTTGGATGAGTTACATTATTGAAAGAAATACCAGAATAGCCCTGTCAACAAAATATGCCAGTGTTGGGGGTGATATAGGCTCACTCAGCGGGTTTTCGGACTCACAATTATTGATCAATCACTATTTTGCTGATAGAACTTTTGGTCTTGAAGGTGGGGTGAATTTACCCAGCGGAAAAACAAAATTATCACTTGATGAATTTCTTACCGCAACGGTTATTAGTCAGAGTATATTCGGACTTACTACCCCAAGCTTTGGACAGGGTTTAAATTATTTTCTTGGATTAACTCTTACTCATCCGTTATCGGATTATGTTGTAATCGGCGGTGCACTTTCATATCAAATTAAAAGCGAATATCAGCCTTTAGACTTAGTGCCTGTAGATTATAAACCCTCGAATGAAATTTCTGCAACCGGAGGAATTGACATTAAGCTTAGTGAGTTTTCAACTTTAACAGGTGATGTAACAGGAATTTTTTACAGCAGTGATGAACTTAATGGGATCAAAGTTTTTACAGCCGGTAATAGATTTATTTTTAACACAATGTACAGACATTATTTCGGCTTTGATGCTTTATCCATAAATCTTCTGTATAGATTAATTGATCTCGATAAAGTGGAGGTTCTGGGAAATGTATTGGATTTTGAAAAAATTAATCCAAATCAGTTTTATAGTGCAGTCTCTTACTTCCAGAAAATAAGTTCTCAGTTTGCAATAAACTATAACGTGTTTCTAAGTCTTTTCGAAAAAAATGCTGGTCCATATTCAGGATATACAATGCTGGGGGTAAGACTTTCCCCGGAGTTCAGAATATCACCCAATGTAGCAATTCCACTTATCTTTAAATACTCTACAGCAAGTGCTGACGGCAAGGCAACATTAACAAATTTTGATATTGGTACAGGCTTGAAATTAGTTTTCTAACTAAATGTTATGCAATTAAAAACTATTAAATGGATTTAACAATTGGTGATTTTATGAATAATAATTCCACAAAAAAATCTGTTTTGCTGGTTATTGTCTTTATAATTTATGCCTCGGTAAATTTAAATGCACAAATACAGATTGATCCTGATTTTTTATGGATAAACGGTTACGGAAGTGCTGATTATGAAACCTCTGAGGATGTAGCAATTGATAACCAGGGCAATATCATAATAACAGGTACTTTTTCAGATGATTTGATCTTTGGACCAACAATATTGATTCCGCAAGGTTATTCTGACACTTACATAGCAAAATTTGATCCTGATGGAAATCCAATTTGGGCAATAAGCGCGGGAGGCAGTGAGTCGTCTTCAGGGATTTCCGTAACTACAGATAACAACAATAATATAATAGTAACAGGATATTTTTATACAGACATAACTTTTGGAACTACAACATTAACTTCTTTTGGCAGCACTGATGTTTTTGTGGCAAAATTTAATGCTAGCGGAGTTCTTTTATGGGCGACCCAGGGCGGAGGAGAAAGTTTTGATAATGTAAATGCTGTTACAACTGATGGTTTAAATAATGTTTACGTAGCAGGTTCATTTCAATCATATATTGAATTTGGTAATCTAAATTTTGAGGGAGGCATTTATACTAATATTTACCTGGTGAAATTTAATGCTAACGGAATTCCTATATGGCTGCGCGCTGGCACAGGGAATGATTTTTATAATGAAGTTCAGGGGTTGGCAACAAACAATGCTAATGATGTATTTATTACAGGAAGTTTTGGTACTGAAGCAGATTTTTCAGGTACTATTCTTACAAGTATAGCCGGACCGGATATTTTTCTTGCCAGATATGATACGAACGGAAATCTTATCTGGATAAAACAAGCTGGCGGTACAGCATTTAATGAAATTGGGTTCGATATAGCAATTGATAGCAATAATGATATTTTCATTACCGGTAGATTTAGTGAAACAGTTAATTTCGATAACATAGTTCTTACAAGCGAGGCATTTGCAAATATATTTATTGCAAAGTATGATTTATTAGGAAATCCGCAGTGGGCTGTACAGGCGGGTGATTCCGGTTATAGTTTTGGAAAGGGTATTTCGTTAGATCCATCAGGCAACATAGCTATTATTGGTAACAAAGGACGCTTTTTTGATTCACCTCAAGGAGAAGGGGACGACATTTATGTTGGTAAGTTTAGAAAAGATGGAACTAAGATTTGGGATTTCATTGCCGGAGGGAATAATTATAATGAAGCCGGCGGTATAGTAACAGATAATAATGGCGAACTTATTGTTACAGGGTTGTTTGCAGGGCTGGCTAATTTTGGAAGTTTTATTTTAAACAGCGATTTCTCCTCGGATATTTTTCTTGGACGACTTCCATCGCCGGATTTAAATATCAATCCGCAGCTAGTCGACTTTCAAACAGT
The DNA here is from genome assembly GCA_035463895.1 of Ignavibacteriaceae bacterium. Classification (GTDB taxonomy): domain Bacteria; phylum Bacteroidota; class Ignavibacteria; order Ignavibacteriales; family Ignavibacteriaceae; genus JAGXRK01. The sequence goes on from DATHSU010000202.1 coordinate 8,305, forward strand.
GATAATTGACTCATCGAGCATTCAAACGGTTGCTCTCTCAAACCCTTCAACTACAGCTTTACATATATTTGATATTAGTTTAACAGGACCGGATGCTGCTTCTTTCTCTTTAAATGCCAATTTTAACGAGATTGCCCCTTTGCAGTCTGAAAATGTTTCCATAACATTTTTACCATTAACCCCCGGAATAAAAACAGCTTACCTGGTTATTGAAAGTGATGTCTTAACGAGTCCCGATACAATAATAGTTACAGGCACAGGCGGAATAAGCTCACTTAGCTTTTCAACAAAAACTACAGATTTTGGTGTTGTGGATGTTAACACTATATCTGAAAGAAACTTCACAATAACAAATACAGGGACACAAACTGTGTTCTTTAACGACATTTATGTTCCGGAACCAGGAGATCAAGAATTCGGAGTCCTGGTGCTTCAAGACAGTATTCCACCATCGGGCATATTAAATGTTAGCGTATTTTTCTTCCCCACTGCAGCAGGGCAGAAATCGGCAATTCTGATTTTCGAAAGTAATGCTTCAAGCAGTCCTGACACTGTTCTGCTCGCAGGAACTGCAGTTTCAGCAATAATCGTGGAGCAGCCGGATTCATTAATACTTGGTCAGGAAAACACACTTAATGTATTACCGCCTGTAGGTCTGCAGGTTACTGGCAGCCAGTTTTATTACAGGCGAACCGGTGAAAGACTATTCCAACAAGCGGAAATGACGTTGGTTGGGAACGTCTATGTTGCTACAATTCCCCAGCAATATTCAACTATAAGGGGCATTCAATATTATGTTGAGTTTTCTGACGGCTCGACTGTTGTAACATTTCCAACAATCGATCCGATTAATTCTCCTGCATCATTAAAAGTTTATGTTGATGAATTAATATTTCCTAGTCAATTTACGCCAGCCGAATATTCAATAATCTCTATTCCTTTATCAATTGATAACCCGGATGTTATGTCTGTTTTAGGAGATGATTACGGCTCGTATAATAATTCAGTTTGGCGTATATTCAGATGGGATGCCTTAAATGAAAGTTATCTCGAACATCCTGATCTGAATGCAGGCTTCTCACCAGGAAATTCTTTTTGGTTAATACATCGTAATGGTTTACCGTTTAAGATTACCAATGCTGCTTCTGTTGCAGTATTTAACAATTATAATATTGAAGTACGTCCGGGATGGAATCAAATTGCAAATCCTTTTGCATTTCCGGTTGATTGGCTTGAAATAGAAAACTCTGAAATTGTTGATGCACCTGTTCGATGGGATCCTGCACTGCTTGACTATGAATATAACCAGTCTGTCTTAGAACCCTGGGAAGGCTATTGGGTTTACAATCCAGATCTTCAGGTTGTAACTTTATCCATACCGCCGGTTGAAAGTATGATCGGTTCACCCCTTCCAAAACCCTCATATGTTCTTGATGAAAATGAATTTATTATCCAGATAAAAGCTAAAATTGAAAACACAAAGCATATTGATTATCAGAATTATGCAGGAATGCTAAGTGATAATAAATATACCGGCATAAAAAGAAATATTCTGGAAGCTCCGCCGATCAAAAATGAAATAAGATTAAGTATAATTGATGGTGATAATAAATTTGCACAAAAACTTGTTTCAGCAAATAAAGACGGAATGACCTGGGATCTGTCATTAGCAGTAAAAGAATTATGGCAGAATGTTCACATAGCTTTTTATTCAGAACACAGGATTCCTGAAGGTTTTGATATCTGGCTGCTCAATATTGATTCACAAGTGTCTATTCCGGTTGAGAACAACAAAGCTGTAATTAATAATGAAGATAAGGGAACAATTAACTTAAAATTAATTATCGGTACGCACGAATTTGCAAAACAGGCGGCTGGCAATATATCCTTAAGCCCAACGGAGTATATACTTTATCAGAATTACCCGAATCCGTTCAACCCATCAACAACTATTTCTTACAATTTAAAAGAAAAGAGCGTTGTAACTCTTGAAATATTCGATGTTCTGGGAAGTAAAATAAAAACTATTGCTAATAACGAAACACAAAATGCAGGAAGACATACTGTAATATGGAATGGCGATAACACGGAAGCTAAGCCTGTCAGCAGCGGTGTTTATTTATACCGCCTAAAAGCAAATAGCTTTGTTGAAACTAAAAAAATGATTTTAGTCCATTAATAAATACATAAACTTATTTTTCAAAGCCCGCTTATAGATTAAATCTGTGAGCGGGCTTTTTTATTTTAAATTACCTGAATATAATTGCGAACAAAAAGTTATTAAATAATATTTTTTTTAAGCCAGGATCATTCATCCCGGAATATGTTATAATCAAACCATTTAATGTTCATATCTTTCGGACAGCAATAAAAACAATTAACCCGAAAGCTATTAAAATGAAGACCACACTGATTTTTACAATCTATTTAATTCTGCTCACAGGATGTACAATGAATAATGAAAAAAAGATTGACGGGATATTTTCAGACTATAATAATCCAGCCCAGCCCGGCGCTGCAGTAATGGTTATAAAAGACGGCAAGATAGATTTTCACAAAGGCTATGGACTCGCAAATGTTGAATTAGCTCTTCCGATTGATGCTTTTACTAATTTCCGGCTTGCTTCTATTACGAAGCAGTTTACTGCTATGTCAATCCTTCTTCTTATTAAAGCGGGGGAACTTCAGTTAACTACAACACTAAACGAAATATTTCCTGGCTATCCTGGGTATGGAAAGAAAATTAATATTAAATATCTGCTTCAACATACGTCCGGTTTAATTGATTATGAAGATTTAATTCACGACTCTGTTACAATTCAGTTAAAAGATAAAGATGTGCTTGATCTGATGATGCAGACAGATTCAACTTATTTTGAACCGGGAAGCAATCATAAATACAGCAACAGCGGATATGCTTTGCTTGCATTAACAGTTGAAAAATTTTCCGGTAAACCATTTCGGGATTTTCTGAAAGAAAATGTTTTTCAACCGCTCGGAATGAATAACACAATTGCTTTTGAAAACAATATAAACGAAGTAGCCAACAGAGCGTATGGTTATACTATTACTGATAAAGAAATTGATCTTACGGATCAGAGTATTACCAGCGCAGTGCTTGGTGATGGCGGCATTTATTCATCTTTAAACGATCTCTATACATGGGATCAATCACTTTACACTGAAGATTTGATCGAAAAAAAATATCTGGCAGAATCCTGGACTCCCGGAATCACCTCAGAAGGAGATGAATTTCCCTACGGTTACGGATGGCATCTGGAAAAAAGATATAATTCTGAAGCTGTATATCATACCGGAAGTACAAAAGGATTCAGGAATATTATTTACAGAATTCCTGACAGGAATTTTACAATAGTCATTTTGACTAACAGAAATGCCGGACCAGAAAGAATTACGCTGGATTTAGCTTACAAGATTGCTGATTTTTATTTCGGTGTTAAGTAAACAATAGTGCTGTTCTATTAATATATTTTGTTTTTAACAGTGTTTCAGATCAGCAAAGCAACATTACTTAGCTGCTGTCAATTTTGTTCATTTGTTATATATTCAACGTGACAAGTAATTGAATCTTGTTTTTAATTGTAACGAACATTAGCTTTTGTAACAGAACAATTATTATAAATTCTTTTCATTCTGCTTTGTAAGATGAAATTAGGTTTTATTACAGATATCCACGAAGATGTTCAGAACCTTGAGAATGCACTCTCAATTTTATCAAATGAAAAATGTGACACAATAGTTTGTCTTGGCGATATAGTCGGATTCACAATTCCGTTTTACCGCTATATTGAAACACGAGACGCAGAGGAGTGTGTTCGTTTGGTAAGAGAAAACTGTTCCGTTGTTGTAACTGGCAATCACGATCTCTATGCTGTAAAAAAAATACCGAATCATAAATTTGGTTTTGATTATGCAAATAACTGGTATGAACTCGATTATGAAGTGCGTGCAAAAAAGGCAAAGAATAGGATCTGGCTTTATGAAGACAACGAATTAAGATGTCATCTAAGTGATGAATCAAAAGAATACCTCCGCAATTTGAATGAAATTGAAGTAAGGGAATTTGATGGCATAATTTTTTTGTTTTCGCACTTCTGCTATCCTGATTTTACCGGCTCTGCAATTTATTTTCCGCGTGAGCCATTCCATCTTGCCAAGCATTTTCATTATATGAAAGAGCATAACTGCTTAATAAGCATTTCCGGTCACGGTCATCCGGAAGGTGTGATTATGGTTGATCAAAATAAATTTCGCGTGTCAGGATTCGGAAATCATAAGCTGATTGATGAACAGCAGTGGATAGTCATACCTTGTGTTGCTAGAACTAGCAGGTTGAACGGCATTACTATTTTAGACACATCAGAAAAAGAATTTAAAGCGATATCATTTAACTCATATCAGGCAAGTAAATGAAAAAACCAAACCCGGTTTCAAAAAGTATTACTTATGTAAAAGTGCTTTTCCCAACACTGATGACGATAGGATTATTTATTGTAGCACTTTTCTGGGTGGTCATTCCCCAGTTTGAGAACATTATTCTCGACCGTAAGAGGGAAATGCTTCGTGAACTTACATACTCTGCCGAGAGTATGATATATAACTGGTACAGACTTGAAATGAATGGCGAGCTTAATAGAACCGAAGCACAGGAATCTGCTGTTGATCAGATCAAAACACTCAGATACGGAGATGAACTTAAAGATTATTTCTGGGTAACTGATCTGCATCCGACTATGCTTACTCATCCATATCGTCCGGATCTTAACGGGAAAGATCTGACTGAAGTTTATGACTCTCGTAATAAAAAATTATTTGTTGAGATGGTTAACGTTGTTAATGAAAAAGGCGAAGGCTTTGTTGATTATATGTGGCAATGGAAAGATGATTCGACGAGAGTTGTTCCTAAACTTTCTTATGTGAAAAAGTTTGAACCCTGGGGATGGGTTATCGGAACGGGTATTTATATTGAAGATGTAAAAGAAGAGATAGCTCAAATTGAAAAGAATATAATCACCATTTCAATTCTTATTACTATTCTTAGTTCATTGTTTCTTTTCTATACAGCATTTCAAAACTATCATAGTGAAAGAAAAAGAAGAATTGCGGAAGCTGAATTAAGTGAATCACGTGAACGATACAGAATGCTTGTTGAGGCCTCGGGCGAAGGATTGATAATGATTCTTGAAAATCAGCAGGTGTTTTTTAATAAAGCGGTTTATAACCTGCTTGGATATGAAGATAGAGGCAATGAATTAGAATTTTCTAAAATATTCAGCAGTTTTCCGGATTCAAAAACATTCGACTTTAAAAACCTGCGAAGAAAAAACGACTCTGATACAACAGAACAGCTTGAAGCAGAATTACTAAAGAAAAATGGCGAGAAGATAGATGCATTCCTCGTAATATCACCAATAAAATTTCTTAATAACAACGGTGTTGTAATCAGTGTAAAAGATATCAGCCGTTCTAAAGAAATTGAAGAAGCACTTGATTACACAAAGGAAAAATATCTTGCTTTAACCAGTCAGCTTACAATTGGAGTTTTCAGAGCATCGCCTGACAGTAATGCGCGGTTTACGGAGATCAACCCGGCGCTTAAAAATATTCTTGGTGTTAAAAGCGATGAAGAAATACTCAGCGGATCAATCGTCGATTACTTTGCGGATAAATCTCTATCAGATTCAATTATGAACAGTTTATCTGTTCATGGTTTCATTAAGAACAAAGCTGTTCAACTTAAAAAAAGTAACGGAGCGATAATTACTGTCTCATTATCCGCAGTGATGGTTAAAGACGTGCACGGCAGATCAATTTCCATTGATGGAATTATAGAAGATATATCCGAGCAGCGCAGAACTGATATGGATAAAGAAAAACTTATTTTTGATCTGCAGACATCTGTCCTGACTCTCTCTCAGAGAATTGCCGGTTTTGTAAAAGAACTGCATACCTGCCCTCACAACTCTCCGATCAGTGAAGCGATAAAAATTATGACATCCAATAACTGCAATGCAATTCTTGTGCTGGGTAGTAATGGAGAAGAAATCGGATTTATTACGGATCGTGATCTTCGCGAGCGCGTAATTGCTCCTTCAGTTGCCTTTGATGAACCCGTTTATAAAGTTATGAGTTCGCCAATTTATACTATTAATCCTACTTCAACAATATATGAAGCGCTGGTTAAATTCCGTAAAAAGAAGATAAGGCGTTTGGTGGTTAAACGTGCAGACGATTCAATCGCAGGTATTTTAACTATTGATGATATTTTTGATGCATCATACACAAACTTTCTTTTCTTTATACAGAATATTGAAAATGCTGAAACAGTAATTAAAATATCACAATACCGCGATCAGCTTTTAATACTTATAAGAAGTTTGATTGAATACAACACAAATATTCAAAGCATAACTAATTTTATTACTTTAATTGCTGATGCAATAACAAAGCGGATAATCGAACTGGCAATTAAAGAAACCGGAACGCCGCCGGCTAAGTTTTCATTTATTACAATGGGCAGCGAAGGCAGGGAAGAACAGACATTAGCAACCGATCAGGATAATGCAATTATTTACGAGGATGTCCCTCCTGAAAAAGAGGAAGAGGTAAAAAAATATTTTAACAGGCTTGGAGAAATAATTTCTGATAATCTTGCTGCTGCCGGATACCGGTATTGCAAAGGCAACATAATGGCAAAGAATAATAAGTGGTGCCAGCCGTATTCTAAATGGAAAAGATATTTTACAGAGTGGGTAACCTCATCTTCTCCTCAGGACCTTCTTGACATAAAGATCTTTTTTGATTTCCGCAGCGTTTATGGCGACGAGGATATTACAGCTCAGCTTCAAAAACATATTCATCACGTTACAGCAAGTTTTAATACGTTTTTCATATATATGAGTGAAAGTGTGCTGAACCTAAATATTCCTGATAATATGCAGAAGCTTAAAGCTCCTGTTGATGTAAAACTTTTACTGCTGCCGGTAGTTGATTTTGCCCGGCTGTACACAATTAAGCAAAAGCTTAATGAAACAAACACTTACCGAAGACTTGAAGCAATAAATGATAAAGGTGTGCTTTCAAATGCAGTTTATAAAAGCGTTTCTTACTGCTATAACTTTTTAATGCGAGTTAGGTTAAAACATCAGATAGATTGTTATGATAGTAATATTGAAATTGATAATTTAGTAAACCCTGCCGGTTTGACTGATGTTGATAAACAACTTCTTAAAAGTTACTTTGATGTTTTAGCGGATCTGAAAAATAAAATAAATATGGATTTTAAGAGTGCGAAAGTATAACCGGGGTGTCTTAATCAAAATAGGAGAATGAATAATTGAGGCTGACTCATAACTCATTTTTTTATGGTAGCCGCAAGCTTCAGAGTCTGTTGCAGAAGTCACATAATTGTCATTTCGACCAACGGGAGAATTCTTTTTCGTGACATATTGAAGGATTTCTCAGTCGAAGACTCCTTCGAAATGACGCTTTCAGAGTTATGCAAGAGACTCTTCAGCTTGCGAAAATGTAACAAATGCTCAACTTGAAAGTTGCGCTACCTTGTGTTTAAGACTTTTGAGAAAGCCTCTTTATAATAACGGTCAGCCGGAATTAAAATCCTACAGCTGCCCCAACGTGAAAAATAGGTTCCCATTTTTTAAATGGGGAGTTTTTATCCTGTATAACATCTACAAGAACTTCTGCATATAAAGAAGCATTAGGTCCCAGTGGCTGTTTATAACCAGCGCCAAGCAAAAGGAACGGGACCCAGACTCTATCTGACTCAAACTTATTTGAAACAGAATTAAAACTGTATTGCTCATAATTTCTATAGACAAATTCTGAGTGAAGATAACCAAGCGGTACAGGACTGTATCTGGCAAAAACACTGCCGCCAAAATTATGATATGTTAAATCCTGCACATCGTTATCTTCCATAATAAAAGAATAATGGGTTTTAAGTCCTAAGGAAAATTTTGAGCTGACTTTATACCCGGCCATTGGTTCAACACTTACAAGAATGTAATCATTCCAGAAATTAGCCCCGAAATTTCCGCCATAGTACCATTTACCTTTTTGTTCGGAAGCGGGTGTGCCCGGTGAATAAAATGTGTTATCTGAATTTACACCGCCGCCTGAGGCAAACACACTTGTGAAATAAAAAAGTGATAAAAAAAATGCTTTTTTCATTTTTTACTCCTCTCCTGTTATTGTTTATATCCGCATATGAAAACTAATACTTATGTAAATAAACTGCCAGTTTCTTTTGAAATGTAGCCATCTTGCCCTAATTTTCAGAAGTAATTTTGCTTAAAAAATTACTAATCGAAATACCTTCACCCAAAAAATACAGGAGAGTTTATGGGCATTCAGGCGACTCGTGTAAAAGAAATCCTTGATTCGGAAAAATTTAAAGATATTGTTAAGAAAAGATTGACAGTATCTCTCTCATTAACTGCGATTATGCTTATCGTTTACTTCGGTTTTATGCTTACAATTGCATTTTATAAAGAGCTGCTGGCAGTAAAAATCGGCGAACATATAACAATTGGATTACCAATAGGTATAGGTGTTATAGTGTTTGCCTGGTTGCTAACCGGTTTTTATACACGCTGGGCTAATAATAAGTATGATAAGGAAGTCCGAGAACTTCGTAATGAAATTTTAGAAAAGTAACAGTTAATACATCTCATTAACCAAACAGATTTGAGGAGAAATTCTATTGGGAACTATTGAAACAACCTTAGGACAGGTAAATATAGCTTCGATCATAATTTTCTTTGCATTCGTAGCAATTACTTTAGGCATAACTTATTGGGCGGCTAAAAAAACTAAAACCACATCAGAGTTTTATGCGGCTGACAGAAATATTTCCGGTTTTCAAAACGGCTTAGCATTATCCGGCGATTATATGAGTGCGGCTTCCTTTTTAGGAATTGCGGGAATGGTTTCATTAAAAGGTTATGACGGTTTGATTTATTCAATTGGATTTTTAGTCGGCTGGCCCCTCGTAATGTTTTTGATTGCTGAACCTTTAAGAAACCTCGGCAAGTTTACATTTGCTGATGTTGTAGCATTCCGGCTTAAACAAAAACCTGTAAGAATTGCATCCTCTGTCGGCTCGTTGATGACCATAGTATTTTATCTTATTGCGCAAATGGTTGGTGCCGGTGCATTGATAAATATTTTATTCGGCTTACCTTATGAATTAGCAGTTGTAATAGTAGGATTAGTTATGATATCTTATGTTCTTTTCGGCGGTATGCTGGCGACTACCTGGGTGCAGATAATCAAAGCTGTATTACTCTTATCAGGTGCAACATTTCTTGTTATTATGACACTGGCAAGTTTTGGAATGAATCCAATTTCACTTTTTGAACAGGCTGCCGCAAAATATGGCGATGCGGTTCTTTCGCCGGGCGGATTTGTAACTAATCCGTGGGATGCTATTTCGCTTGGACTTGCATTAATTTTAGGAACAGCCGGTCTGCCTCATATATTAATGAGATTCTTTACAGTACCGGATGCCAAGCAGGCAAGAAAATCTGTATTCATTGCAACAGGTTTCATTGGCTATTTCTATATCTTAACTTTTATTATAGGTTTCGGTGCAATGGTTTTAGTTGGTCAGGATGTTATAAGTACTTTTGATAAAGGCGGAAATATGGCCGCATTATTATTAGCTGAATCTGTAGGCGGAAGATTCTTTCTCGGGTTTATTGCCGCAGTTGCCTTTGCTACAATACTTGCCGTGGTTGCAGGATTAACACTTTCAGGAGCCTCAACTTTATCTCACGATCTCTATGTGAATGTTATTAAAAAAGGAAAAACAGATGAAGCCGGTGAAGTAAAAGTTGCGCGCATCTCTACTTTATTAATTGGTGCTCTTGCGATAATTCTCGGACTTACATTTAAAGGACAGAATGTTGCGTTCATGGTGGGTCTTGCGTTCGCAATTGCAGCAAGTTCAAATTTTCCATCTCTGCTGTTATCGATACTTTGGAAAAAATTTACTACCAAAGGTGCCGTTGCAAGTATAATTACTGGGGCAAGCTTATCTGTAATACTGATAATATTAAGCCCTACTGTTTGGGTGGATATAATGAAAAATGAAACAGCCATCTTCCCGTTAAAAAATCCGGCACTGATTTCAATGAGTGCAGCTTTTTTTGCAGCATTTATTGTCTCTAAACTTACTAAGGAACAAAGTGCTGAAGAGAAGTTTGAAGATGAAAAACTCCGCACTTACCTTGGTGTTGGCGCTGAATAATTATTAAAATTGGAAATCCTTCGCAGGTTAATGCTGCCTTGCTGTTTAAAACCCCGAAGGATTTTCTTTAATCCTTATATTATTTTGACCTGAAGGGAAATAAGTATGAAAAAATTACTACTTCTTCTTTGTTCTTTCTCATCCTTACTTTTTTCACAAACAGATAAACAATCCTTTGGAATTTCTTTTTCCGGTTTTGTTAAAACTGATATCTTTTATGATACAAGGCAATCAGTTATTATAAGAGAAGGACATTTTCTATTGTATCCTCAAAATGAAAATCAGGATGCCAACGGTAATGATATCAATGATAAATCATCATTTAATATCCTTTCTATACAAACAAGACTTAATGGAAAGATAACCGGACCGGACGCAATTGGCGCTAAAACTTCAGGTGTTATTGAAGGAGAGTTTTTCGGTCATTCCGATGCTGATATAAATGGTTTCAGACTGCGGCACGCTTTCGTAAAACTTGATTGGGATAAAACTTCTTTGCAGGTAGGTCAGACCTGGCATCCGCTTTTCATTGCCGAAATGTTTCCCGGTGTAGTTTCTTTTAATACTGGCTCACCATTACAGCCATTCTCCCGAAATCCGCAGGTAAGACTTACTCATTCATTTGATAAGTTTAAAATAATTGCTGTTGCTGCTAGCCAGCGTGATTTTTCGAGCAACGGACCGAATGGATTTACAAGTACATATTTGCGTAATTCGGTTGTGCCGAATATTCACGCGCAGGTTCAATATTCCGGAGATGATTTCTTTGGCGGAGCGGGAATAGATTATAAAAAGATCACTCCACGATTAGTAACAACCAATAATATAAAAACTGACAACTCAGTTTCATCATTAGCATTTACCGGCTTTGTTAAAATTTATGTTGAACCTGTTACCTTTAAATTCCAGGGAGTCTATGGCGGTAATCTGGCTGATCAGATAATGCTTGGAGGTTATGCGGTTAAATCCCTTGATACTCTTACCGGCATGGAAGATTACACTGTAATAAATTGTTTATCGGTTTGGGGTGAAGTATCTGTTGGTAAAAATATTGAATATGCGGTTTTTGCAGGTTATACAAAAAGCCTGGGAGCTGATAATAATATTGTTGGTGCATATTACGGAAGAGGTACAAACATTGAAAATGTTTTTCGTGTCTCACCGCGAATGCAATTCAATTTTAACAGTTTGAGGTTCTCAACAGAGCTTGAATACACCTCGGCAGGTTATGGAATACCGGATAATCTTAACAAAGGTAAAATAGAAAACGTAAAAGATTTTACTAACCTGCGGATCATCGGCGCATTTTATTATTTCTTTTAAAGGGGTATGATGACGTCGGGATGGAGTATAATTTCATTTCCTTTTTATCACCATCGTTGAGCAGATAATTTTTGTTTCCAATAGCTCTGTTTCGTACTCTTGTTTACGGATGTAACTTTCAAACAGCTTTCTTTTATCAGGATGTATCTCAATGAGCTCGAGACATCTTTGTGTTAAACGATCTAAAATGTAACGATCCTGATTTTCATTTTCATCCATGTTAAAAATCACTTCGTCGTGTAACCGCATTCCTGCTTTACTGATTTGTCTGAGTATTTCATCTTTTTTAAGTACAAAGGGATGTGAAAACGTGTCATAATTATCAATATATCCCTCATCAATAACAAATATGCCATCTGCCTTAGTACATTTTGAAAGAGACATAAGTGTTTGATAATAGTTGCCCAGTACCGGGCCAATTGAACCCAGAATGACAACATCAAAATCATTAAGTTCTTTTATTTTCGTTCTAATATCACCAACTTCAAAACTGCAGATAGATTCAACACCGAACTCTTTTGCTTTAATATCGGCGTATTCAATAAACTCTCTTACAGCATCAATTCCGTAACAGCGGCATTGTAATTTAAGTGCTGACTTAACTGAAACTGCGCCTTTTCCGCAGCCCAGATCAAGAACCATTAAATTCTTATAGTCGGATTTATGCTTCTTTATCAGATCAATAATTATATCAGGTGAAGCGCCTATTTCCCATAAGTCCTGAAGTATATAAGGTATGTAAGGAAATATTTCGGGTTCGGAACCATCAAGCGCTGTTACAACACACTCTTCAAGTGATTTCATTTTAAGTTTTATTTCAGTTTATCCGGCAGGCTTTCTTATCATACAATATTGTTTTATTTCAGTCTCGGGTGATGTTATTGTTTTTACAAGTTCAAAACCGAAATGTTCATAAAGCCCGACATTGTTATAGTTATGAGTTTCAAGCACCATAGGTATTCTTTCATTATCACAGAATTCGATTGCAGGAGTTATTAAACGCCTGAAAGCACCGCTGCCTCTCATTTCTTTATCTATTGCAATGACCTTTACACGGTAATGCCTGCCGGTTATGAATTTTTTATACCAGTTGAAGCTAAGAATTTTTTGTGCTTTTTTATTATTTGAGAAGATTTTCTTTAAATCCTTTAAGCCAAGCACACAAAAAGTCTTAAAATATATTTTGATTATTAATAAAGCATTGCGCAAATTTTGTTCAGTCTTGCTGTCGAATCCGATAAGAAAAGCTTTCGGGCTGCCGTCAAGAAGAGTCAGACTTCTGGTATTTACTGCGTGATGTGTATGTATAAGGGAATGTGCATCAAGAAGTTCATCTTTCTTATCAACACCATTGAATACAACCTGGTTTAGCGGATCTTCCCTGAAACTATCAGCCATTACACGCGATATGGTTTCAATTATTTCAGTACTATAATTACTCATATTTTAGTGATTCACTAATGTTAAGGAACAACTATAAATCCACTTAAATTACTGCAAAGGTACTATTCGATCAGCTCTTAAAAAAACACTGTTAAACTCAAAAAATTATTAAGCATAAAGAAGTATTAAAACCAGCCGGAAATATTTCTTATAAGAACATTGTCAGCGGGCAGCTATTAATTCTTTTTCCGGGAACATATATTCAATTAACACTTTATCTTTCCGGTAAACATCCTCGCGGAAATGAACGTAACCCTCATCATCAACCCAGGCAGTGTAATAATCTATGTATAAAGGAATTTTTCTGTCAAGAATTATATCAGTTGTTTTACCGAAGCTTGCATTTCTTCTCAGCGCTGTTCTTTTACGTTGATATTCTGCCTGTACAGCCCTGTCATCAACTCTTTGACCAATTTCAAGCTTTAGAAAATCCACATTCCACTTAGAATGACCCCTGAGTAAATATTCTGCAAGCATAATAGGTTTTTCCACACGAACACAGCCGTGGCTCACTGCCCTGTTAGATTTGCTAAAAGGTGCCCGCGTCGGTGTATCGTGAAGATAGACACCAAACGGATTGTTGAACATAAACTTTATTTTACCTAATGCATTGCCTGCCCCCGGATCCTGAACTATTGTATAGGGAATTCTTGTTGACGAAAACTCCTTAGTATCAACTTCACTTAAGTCTATTTCTACACCATCTTTAAAAACCTTGAAATTTTTAATTTGAAGATAATTTGAATCCTTGGTTACCTCCCTGAGTATTTCCTCTCTTATTATACTTGCAGGTACTGTCCAGGTTGGATTAAGCACCATATAAGCTAATTCCGAATAAAGCACAGGGGTTTCCCAATCATCGGGTTTATCGCGGATCTTTTTAGTTTTTTTATAAATTTCATTACGTGCCTGAAAATTTGCAGGTCTCCTTATACCGGTACATACTTTTATATCAAACAATTTTTTTCCGTTCTCAACTGCAAACACTTTAAAGTCCGGAATATTAACCAGAAGATATTGCGGAGTGTTAGTGTAATCAATCCACCTGAAGCGTTCCAGGTTAATTTTAATTGTTTTTACATATTGCTCCGGAGTTATATTAAGTCGCTCTAATGTTCCTGAGCCGATAACACCGTCTTCATTTAATCCGTTGATCTTCTGAAACTTTTTTACTGCATCAACAAGCGTTGAATCATAAAATAAACTGTCAGTCAACTTATAAACTGAAGTATCAAGTAATCCTAAAGTTATTAGTCTGGATGCGATAAGTTTAAGTGAAGGATCGGTGCTGCCTTCTTCAAGCTTTGCTGATGAAATTGTAATAACAGGCCAATCAAGACCCAGATAATTCTTATAAAGTTTGAGTGCACTCTGAAGCTTAACATACTTAGCGCCTGCGGGCTGGATTTTGTTCAGATAATCAGGAATATTTTCCTGTCTGAGCGGTTCAAACAAATCCCTTGAAGAAGAATCAGGCAGCGGAATAAAGTAACTGTCAGAAAAAAGCATTCTTGGATTAACATAGCCATAACGCAGATGATAAGCATATTTAATAATCGCTTTGCTTAGCAGTATTTCTGCCATAGCAAGCTGTTCGTGCCTGTTAGGGTTTTCAATAGTATCGTTTACGGCATTTAAGAACTCATTTATTATCAGTTCAGCGTGATAATCATCAGGATTAAGTCCGTGTTCATCTGCACGACTGAGAATTCCGATTAAATTGTTTACAACTTCACCATCCTCAAAACTTTTTATAATAACCGGCATTAACTGTCTGGCAGAATAAAACTCCTTCAGCGTATCAATAAACCGGTAAGTTGAATCCATAAACAGTTCCGACTTTTCCGACTTATAAAAAATCCTTCCTATTGCATTATGATAGCGGACTTCCTCAAACGAAAGTTTTTCATTAAGAGTTAAGTCGTTATCAGATGTGTTGGTACCGCAGGATACCGAAAAAAGACAAACTGCTGTTAAAACAGATATTTGAAAAAGTTTAAGCAGGTTAATGATTCTTACTCCCTTCAGTAAAAAGTTAAATTTCGGCTCAAAATTACACAGTAAACATCAAATAATAAATCCAATTCACTCTTTAAGTAACGGCAATATAAGCAAATTGATAAAATTATCTTAAAAAAATATACTTACCGTTGCTCTAAGTATTATAAGAAAAAGCATTATTTAAGTTGTTCATGGCACATATATTTAAGCTTTAATACTTCTTTAAAAATGGAATTTGAAGATGCGGTTATTGTAATCAAACCGGTTCCTGCTTTATATTTCTAAAAGATCTAAGTGTTTCAGTTATAAAGAATATCCATCTGGTCCCGAATAGTGTATATTAAAACAGATTATCCGCTCTCAACAGCCAACATTCTGTATTCAACTGAAGGTGCAATAAATACCTTTGTAATACCCAATAAACGCAATAAAAACATTAGAATTAGTTAATTACGCAGAGTTTACCTAAGTTAATAATATATAGTACCAGACAGCCAATTTATTTATTATTTTAAAAGAGGTTTATTTGAGTTCCAAACTGTTTGTGGGTTCACTCCCGGGTTCATTTGATAACAAAAAGTTAAAAGAAATATTTGAGAAGTACGGTGTTGTATTATCTGCAAAGGTTGTAACAGACCGGATTTCCCATAAATCCAAATGCTTTGGATTTGTTGAAATGGAAAGCTCTTCAGACGCTTACTCTGCTGTTAAAGCGCTTCATGAACTTAAAATTGACGGTAAAAGCATTATAGTTAATGAAGCAAGATAACAAGCTTACTGTTTAACTCTACTTTCAAATACAATATTTTCTTTTTCTTAAGGGTGTGCTTTACGGCGCCTTTTTAAATTTTGTATTAGCGGAGAAGAAACAGATTAAAGAACCGGGCCGGATACTGGATGCTGCTTCCCCCTTATGGGGGGATGGCGGACAATCAATCAATCACACATCCAACCTTTCAATCGCACCCTTGATGCCGGATTTTCTTAGCATAGCATATAATGACTTAAACGCACTATTTTAGAATTAATTAGTATATGGCGGGCATTATACCTAAGTTTATGGCCTCCGGAAATAGACCGGAATTATATTTATTTTTTTTTAGAGGTTCTTGTGAGCACTAAGTTATTTGTGGGTTCTCTCCCCTGGTCGGTTAACGACGAAGAGTTGAAGGAAACATTTGAAAAACACGGTAATGTAGTTTCTGCAAAAGTTATTACAGACCGCGACACACGCAAATCAAGAGGATTCGGATTCGTTGAGATGGAGAGTTCTTCAGATGCAAATGATGCTATTAAAGCATTAAATAATTCAGAAATAGATGGTAGAAATATCGTAGTTAATGAAGCTAAAGCACGTAGTTAATTAAATATTCTGTTCTAAGTTCTGTAAGTCCGTCCGGTTAAAATCGCGACGGATTTTTTTTATTTTATGCCCTTCAGTTATTGTGAACCCTGCATTTGCAGGAAAGTTTCCGCCGGCTCAATCGTTCAATCATTTATTCTACCTATCTAACTTTTTTGCTCAGCAGCAGTATGTTTTGTGTAATTCTCAGGTGGACTAAAGTTTAAAAAACATATATGTTTGGTGTAGTCCCTTCAGAATTTGAACAGAAGTAAAGGAAACTTTTAGCAATGAGAATATTTAAAAAAAAGAAAAAGATTGGACTGGCACTTGGCGGCGGGGCTGTACTTGGTGCTGCACACATTGGTGTTCTTAAAGCAATTGAAGAACAAAAGATTTCAATAAACTGTATTGCCGGGACCAGTGCCGGTGCCTTAGTAGCCGCTCTTTTTGCGTTCGGTAAAAGGTCTGATGAAATTAAAAAGATATCACTGGACCTGGACTGGTTTGATATTTCAGAGCTGACTCTTTCCAAATATGGTCTGCTTTCAAATAAGCGGCTTGGTAAAATTATTTCAGACAATATCGGCGATGTTAAATTCAGTGATGCAGAAATTCCGCTTGCAATGGTTGCCACGGATATAGCTTCGGGCAAAAAAGTAATTTTGAAAAAAGGTAAAGTTAAAGATGCCGTTATGGCAAGCACCTGCATTCCCGGTATATTTTCACCCGTTGAAATAAATAAAAAACTGCTTGTCGACGGAGGCATTGTGGACAATGTACCTGTTTCTGTGTTAAAGGAACTGGGCGCCGGCTATTTAATTGGTGTTGATCTGTATGCAGAGCATACACGCCAAAAACCAGAAAATATTATTGAAATTATTTTGAACACGTATAACTTTGTACTGATGACCGCAACTAAACTG
>DATHSU010000203.1:0-2643 GCA_035463895.1 Ignavibacteriaceae bacterium
TTTATCTTTTAATTATATACACGAAATATGCAATTATCAAATAATTGCATAAATCCATCCGTTTCATATCTCATTCATTAGTGCTATTTTTGAATAACTATTTGTCAGAGAGTTATTAAGATGAAAAAAATGAAAATATTATTATCCGTTCTTCTGGTTTGCAGTGCTTTTACTTATCCACAGAAGAAAGTATATATCGCTTATATTGAAAATGAAATTGATCTTGGATTAGCCCCGTATATAAGCAGGTCCATATCAGATGCCGATAAAGCTGGTGCTGATGCGATAATATTTAAAATAAACACTTTTGGTGGCAGAGTTGATGCAGCCACTCAAATTAAAGATGCTATTCTGGCTTCCAATATTCCCACTGTTGCCTTTGTCAACAATAGAGCAATCTCTGCAGGAGCATTAATAACAATTTCCTGTCAGCGAATAGTTATGGTACCCGGTAGTTCAATCGGTGCCGCCACAGTTGTAGATCAAACAGGTGAAAAGGTAAGCGAAAAGTATCAATCTTATATGCGGTCTGAAATGAGATCAACTGCTGAAAGAAATGGACGGCCAACCGATGTTGCCGAAGCAATGGTTGATGAGAGAGTAGTTATTAAGGGTTTAGTTGACTCTACGCAATTAGCAACATTAACTGCTGAAGAAGCGCTTGAGTACGGCATCGCAGACACATTACTTACAAAAATTGAAGACGTTTTAGAATTTCTTGATTTGAAAGGTGCAACAATTATCCGGGTAGAATCAAACTGGGCTGAAGATGTTGTAAGATTTTTAAATCATCCTTTAGTTGCTTCACTGTTAATAATGATCGGATTTTTTGGGTTGTTTACCGAAGTTAAAACTCCGGGATGGGGTGTTCCCGGAACGGCTGGAATTGTTGCATTAGCATTATTTTTTGGAGCATCTTACATTCTACAGCTTGCCACCATTGTCGAAATATTAATGTTTATTGCCGGACTGCTATTAATAGCTACAGAAATTTTTGTTATACCCGGATTTGGCATTGCAGGAATAAGCGGAATATTATTAGTTGTTGCATCCCTATTCTTATCATTAGTGGGCGGAAGACCATTTCTGGATTTTGATGTAATTTCAATGGCGATAATTCAGATTGCTGGTGCAATTACCGGTGCTTTTATTATGGTTCTTCTATTGGCAAAGTTCCTACCTAAATCAACTGTTTTTAATAAACTTGTTTTGTCTACAGCAACTTCCACTGAAAGAGGTTATGTTTCAAATCCTGATTTTAAGTCATTGGTTGGAAAGGAAGGAATTGCATTAACCACATTACGTCCGGCTGGCACAGCTGAAATTGACGGAGAAAAAGTTGACGTTGTTGCAGACTCTGAATACATCAGGAACGGTACGAAAATAAAAGTCATAAAAGTTGAAGGAATGCGCGTTGTTGTAGTACCGGTTAGAGAATAGCTTTTGATAAAGATGTCATCCTCTAAGTTATTAAAATATAAAAGGATGACATTTTTTATCTAAACTTATTTCACTTCATCAACATCATCTACAAGCAAAGTTAAAAAACCTGCAAGTATCAATGAAGCCCCGCCCAGCACTAAAGCATAAATTGCTTCACCGCCAACTACATTTTTAACAAAAAATCCTAAAATAGCCGCCGCGGTTATTTGAGGTATTACTATAAAGAAATTAAAAATACCCATATAGACACCCATTTTTTCTGCTGGAAGTGAACCGGCAAGAATTGCATAGGGCATAGATAATATAGAAGCCCAGGCAAGACCGATACCAAGTTCTGAAATTAAAAGAAGATTTGGATCTTTTATGATGTAGAATGATGCAAATCCTAATCCGCCGCAAAATAGTGATATCATATGAACTGTTTTACGGTTTGTCTTCTTTGCGAGCCAGACCAGCACAAATGCCATTACTGCAGCAAATCCGTTGTAGACCGACATCAGGACTCCAACCCAATCTGCACCCTGATTATATAATGCAGAGGTTGCATCACTGGTGCCATAAATATGCCTCGTTACAGCAGGAGTAGTATATATCCACATTGCGAATAGAGCAAACCAGGAAAAGAACTGAACTAACGCAAGCTGCTTCATCGTTTTTGGCATCTTATAAAGATCATTTAGTACCGTAACGAAACCGCCGGTTGTTTTACCACGGTTCGAGAGCAGGCCAGCCAGCAGTTGAAGAATTCCAAATATAAATGAACCGACAAACAATACATACAATCCAAAATCATCTTCCTTCAATACGTAATGCAAAATCAATGAACCTACTAGCCCAATTATTGTCCAGATAATTCCAAGTCTGATAAAAAATGAACCGTGAATAGGGTCTGGCGAATACTTTAAAGCTTTAATTTTTTCTTTATCTGCCTCTTCAAACTTTCTTAATTCTTCCGGTGAATACTCTTTAGATGAAAAAATTGTCCATAGAACTGCAAGAAAAAAAACAACTCCGCCAATATAGAAGGAATACTTAACAGATGGCGGTATCAAACCCTCCGGTGCTGTGTTTGCAATACCAAACCAGTTTGTAATCATATAAGGAAGAGCAGAAGCAATAACTGCACCGGTTCCAATAAAAAAACTCTGCATTGCAAATCCGGTGGTTCGCTGTTCCGATGGCAGCATATCGCCAACAAAC
>DATHSU010000204.1:0-3650 GCA_035463895.1 Ignavibacteriaceae bacterium
TTCATTCCAATCCGATCCTCCGGTTGAAACACCATAAGCAAGGTATTTCCCATCATCCGAAAAAGAAAAAGTGCTTAGTGCTTTGGTACCGTCTTCAGAGAGTTTATTCGGATCAAAGAAAACTTTTGCTTCTGCATTAATATCATCTTTTACATACATAACACTTTGGTTCTGCAAGCCGTCATTCTTAAAGAAGTAATACTTGTCACCGGCTTTAAATGGTGCGCCGTACTTTGGGTAATTGAAAATTTGTGTGAATCTTTCTTTAACCTTTTCTCTGAACGGGATGCTTTCTAAATATCCGAACGTTACTTTATTCTGTTCAGTCACCCATGCTTTGGTTTCTTCGGAGTGATCATCTTCAAGCCACCGGTATGGATCAGCTACCTTTGTACCGTGGTAGTCATCAACAACATCCCCTTTTTTTGTTTCGGGATATTGAAATTGAGCAAACAGTCCTGTTTGAAACAAGAAAACAACAGCGATCAAAATGGTTTTTATCATTATCGCACCTTTATGAAACTAAGTAAAATAATAATTTACATCTGTTTAAAATAAATTTTGTGAATCCTCTAGTCTTTGTATTAAAGCGCACTCAAATTTACGAACCTCCACGGCTTTTTACACTTACTTAATGTGGAATTTATTTTGTCCACACACCTATTTTTTTAATATTTGAAACACACTTTATCAAAAACTAAAACCACAAAAGGAGTAATTTATGGCTATAAGAAAAGGCAGTGCGGAATGGAATGGTAATCTTGTTGATGGCAAAGGCACTTTAAGTTCAGAAAGCGGTGCATTAAGCAATATCGCTTATAATTTCAAATCAAGATTTGAACAGGGTTCGGAAACCAACCCGGAAGAGCTTTTAGGAGCAGCACACGCTGCATGCTATTCAATGGCTCTTGCAAACGGATTATCAAAAGAGGGCTTCAAAGTTAACTCAATAAAAACCACGGATGATGTTCATCTTGAAAAGCTTGAAGGCGGATTTACAATTACAAAAATTGTCATAAACACTGTCGGCAGTGTTGAAGGAATTGATGAAGCAACTTTCCTGAAACACGCAGAAGCAACAAAAGCTGCCTGCCCCGTTTCAAGAGCATTAAAAGTTGAGATGAGCTTAAACGCTAAGTTAGCGTAGTTATTTTACTTCTAAAAAAACTTAATGTCACTTCGACCGGAGGGAGAAGTCTTTGTGTTGATAAAGATTTCTCCCCCGACTTTGTCGGAGTCGAAATGACATATTACTGCAGCAATCAAAAACAAATAGCGTAATTCATTTCAGCATCTCTCCATACTCTTTATACATCTCAGCAAATTTTCTTACATACCAGCAGCCGGCAATTACTTTCAGATTATTTTCTTTTGCATAATCGAATCCGGCTTTAACAACAATTGCAGCAAGTCCTTTTCCTCTTAATTTCGATGGAGTGTAAGTCGAGTAAAGGTCAATCGTGGTTTTATCTTCAGCATACATTACATAAACTTCTTCGTCATCAACATTCAGAACAAACCTGCTGCCTTTTATATCATTTATAACTTCCACTAAATCACACCGTTATTATTAAAAACATTCTTCTTTAACAACTTTACCTTTTACAATTACTTTACAGACGTGAGAGGTATATTCAAAAGGATTGCCGTCAAAAACCACAATATCTGCAAACTTCCCTTCTTCAAGTGATCCGACAGATTCATCTATACCCAATAGCTTTGCCGGATTAATGGTTATGCTTGCTAAAGCTTCATTAAACGGAAGGCCATAAGAATGGGCAATTGCTGCTTCAAACAGAACAACCCGTGTTTTAGGAACATAACTTTCATAGCCGCTCTGTAGTGAAAAAGGAATTCCGGCTTCGTAAAATGTTTTTGGTGTTTCAAGGGATGCATTTTTAGTATCACCATAAGTTCTGACCATGGTTGGATGAAGTATAATCTCAAGTTTTCTTACCTTCAATTCATCAAGCAAAAGATAACCTTCTGCAACACCATCAAGAACAGGTTTAAATTCAAACTCATCTGCTAATCTTAATGCCGCCATAATATCAACTGCGCGGTTAACAGTAAACAGTGCGCGGACATCTCCATTTAGTACCTTAGACAGGGTTTCGAGTTTCAAATCTCTTTTCGGTCTTTCTTTTTCATCATTCGAATTCTGTTTTTTAAGATACTCCTGTGCTTTTAGAAATTCACTTCTAAGCATCGCAACACCCTTTGAACGTGTGCCGGGTTTTGTATAATTTGATCTGACAGTATTGCCAAGCGTAAATGCAATCATAGTAAGTGAATCAACAACATAATCGTTATACGACTCGCTGTAAGTTTTTGCTATCATTGTTTGTCCGCTTGCAAGAGCTCCGGGACCATGACCGGTATGAATTGTGGTAATACCCAGACTAAGAAGAAAATCAACCAGCTTTTCATCTTTATTATAAGCATCAACCGCTCTCAATTCAGGCTGTATTGCATCAGATTTTTCAAGCTGATCCTGATCGTGTCTGTAACTATATATTCCGGATAACCCTACAACCGTTCGTGCATCAATCAATCCCGGCGTAATAACCTTCCCTTCTACTATTTGATAACCTTCCGGTATCTGTACATCTGATTGCCTGCCAACCTTTTCAATCTTTCCTTTGTTTATCAGCACAATACCTTTTTCAATTGGATCTCCACTCATAGTATAGATGGTTTCACCCTTAACAGCGATTTGTGAGAGTCCCGGGTTGAAACAAACAATAACAGCAAGAATAAATGTTAGAATAATTTTCATTCTTCACCTCCACAATTATGCAGGTATTGATAATCACCGCGGTAAACCTCATAACCACCCAGACTGTATTTACGACTTTCAGGGTCATTAATATCAAAAACTTTTTCGCCCTCAACCCAGGTTTGTTCAACCTTTGTATAGAGACTTAACGGATCACCCGATAGAATAATAAAATCAGCGTCTTTACCTTTTTCCAATGAGCCGACTCTGTCTTCGAGTCCAAGCATTCTTGCGCCGGCTAAAGTTAAAGCTTCGATAGATTTATTGTAACTCATCCCCGCTCTTACTCCAAAAGCAGCAGACCGCAGGAAGAATCTTGAATCAGTAATTCCATCATCGGTATGATAAGCCACATCAACACCGGCTTCTTCAAGCACAGCACCGGTTTTATAAATTAAGTTAACGGCTTCGAGTTTACCACCGGGAGAATCGATCATTATTATTGAGCAGGGAACATTAGCTTCTGCAATTTCTTCAGCAACTTTCCATCCTTCACTTACGTGATGTAAAACCACCTTGAAGCCAAATTCTTTTGAAAGTCTTATAACTGTTATAATATCATCTGCGCGGTGTGTATGATGCTGAACGATTCTTCTTCCATCAAGAACTTCCAGTAAAGCTTCCATCTCAATATTACGTGCCGGCATTTTTTCAGGATCACCGGCAGCTCTATCAATTTGACTTTTATATTCAACTGCCTTTATAAAAAGCTGTCTTATTACAGCCGCAGACTTTCCCCTTGTTCCTGTGAAAGGGGGCTCGCGCAAAGAATTAGTACCGTTAGCCATTTTCAATCCTCCGCAAATATCATTAAGCGGATCCTCACAGAATAACATATCCTCTATTACCTTTGAATCTTTTCTAAGTTTCA
>DATHSU010000205.1:0-2041 GCA_035463895.1 Ignavibacteriaceae bacterium
GCCATTCCGCCTAATTGCTGAAGTAAACCCTGACTCATCCTTTCACCGCCATGCTGTGCAACTGCATGTGCAATTTCGTGACTCATAACAACGGCTAATCCGTCTTCATTTTGTGTAATGGGAAGAATTCCCGAATAAACAACTACTTTACCTCCCGGCATAGCCCAGGCATTCACTTCCGGACTTTCAATAAGATTGAACTCCCATGCATATCCATTAAGTTCTTTAGAAAGATTATGCTGTGCAAAGTAATTTTCAACAGCACCTTTAATGTTAGATCCGATGCGCTTAACCATATTTGTACTATTGGCATCAGTACTTAGTTTGTTCTCACTCAGAAACTGATTGTACTGCTGAAAACTCATTGCATTTAATTCTGAAGAAGAGATCAGATGTAATTGAGATCTTCCGGTAATAGGAACGGTGCTGCAATAATAAAGAGTAAATGCTAGTAGTATAACCGGTATTAGAATTTTTAAATATTTCATTTTGAGCCTCTTATTTTGAAGTTATTAGAATCTGCCGAAATATATGAAATTGAATAAAAGACAACAGTCGGGCAAAAGAATGAAAAATGGTCTACATCCTTTTGGTTAAAAAAACTAATTCTTTTTTCATTCCTTTGACTGATTGTTTCAATATACATCCGTACTTACATTTATATCGAAATCGAATGAGTTAATACAACAATCTTAAATAAAAGGAATTTACCATGACAGACAAGAATAAAACTAAGGGCTTTTTAATCGGATTTTTAGCAGGCGGTACTGTTGGAGCCATAATAGCCTTATTAGCTGCACCCAAGAGCGGAAAGGAACTTAGAGGAGATATAAAACATAAGTCTGAGGAATATTTGAACGAAGCCGATAAATATTATACAGAAACAAAGCACAAAGCAGGCGAATTATTTAATGAGGGCAAAAGAAAATTTTCATCTATAATGAATGAAGTAAAATCAAAACCGCAGGAAATACAAAAAGATGCGGAGAGGGTTTTTAATGATGCAAAAGGAAAAGCAAAAGATGTCTTGCAATCCGGTAAAGAAAAAATAGAAAAGGAAAAAGAAAGATTAAAATCATCTGTTGATGCCGGAATTGAGACTTATAAAAGAGAATCAAAAGATTAATTATTCAGCAATATGGAAACAATAGAAATTTTAACCGTTATTCTGCTAATATCTTCTTCTGTGCTTTGTTTTGCATTGATTTACTTTATTTATCAGCTGGTAAAATCAATGCATTCAATTGAAGCTGATGTAAAAAGTATCTCATTTAAACTTGGACCCATGATACAATCAACTCTTTTGCTGTCAGAAAAACTAATTCACATAACAAAGGAAGCAGAATCACAGCTTTTAATTACAAAATCAATTGTGAATGATGTTAGAGATCGTGCAGACAAAATAATATCAGTGGAAACCAAAATCCGTAATGGGATAGAAGATGCTGTAATGCCGGTATTCAATAAAATAAACGCTGTAGGCAAGGGGATTCAGTCGTTTTGGAAAAAATACAAAAACAATTAAACGATCAATTAATTTATAAGGAGAGTTATGAAAAACTATTATTTCATTTTAGCAGTAATCCTGCTTATTGCAGGAATCTTTTTTACAGGTTGTGATAATACCCGGGATGATGTTAAGGAGGCAAATCAGGATATGATTGATGCTCAGAATCAATTTGAACAGGAATGGCGGGAATTCAAGCGTGATGCAGAAGTAAGAATTGATAAAAACGAGCAGAGAATCGCCGATTTCAAAGAATCCATGAAGTCAACAACCGCAAGGTTTAAAGCCAAGTATGAAAATGAAGTTCTGTCATTAGAACAAAACAATATTGAATTAAGGAAAAAACTTAATGAATACAAGTATGATGGAAAGAATAATTGGGATGTATTCAAAAGAGAATTTAACCGTGAAGTTGATAAGGTTGTAGATTCACTGGATGATATCTTTTCAAGGAATGAATGATCAGTTTGAATAGCTGAGTAGTTACCAGGTATGATGGTGAAAAATAACCGGTTCATAATGTTAGACGTTGCA
>DATHSU010000206.1:0-3191 GCA_035463895.1 Ignavibacteriaceae bacterium
GCTTAAAAAATATTCTTATTTTTCTTTCCATCCCGCGCTGATGATAGTATCCGATCTCTGATATTTGAATTCCGGTACCAGGCTTTTCAGATACGATTTATAAGTTGATATATCAAGATCAGGATTTTCCGCCAGCTCTAAAATGGCACTGAGCTTATCTTCAAAATCCGGGGGTACTATCTTTGCCGAATTCTCAGCAATGAATATCTTTTCATTAACAGTGTTCCTGAAAGACTCCCCGCCGTTAAAGAGCTCCTCAAATAGTTTTTCTCCGGGTCTTAAACCTGTTACTTTTACATCGATATCTTTGCCCGGAATTAAACCGCTAAGTTTAATAAGATCATTTGCAAGATCCATTATCTTTACCGGTTTACCCATATCAAAAATAAAAATATCTCCGCCGTTTCCAATTATAAAAGCCTGAAGCACAAGCTGCACTGCTTCGGGTATTGTCATAAAATATCTGTTAATATCGGGATGAGTAATAGTAACCGGACCACCATTCTCAATTTGTGATTTGAATATTTTCACTACACTACCCCTGCTTCCAAGCACATTGCCGAATCGGACCACTGAAAACTTTTTATTATGCTTCTTTGCGGCATTTATTACAAGCATTTCGCCAATTCGCTTGCTGGTACCCATAACACTAGTAGGATTTACAGCTTTGTCAGTGGATATATCAATGAACTTTTCTATATCAAATTCTATACACAGATCGTTTAAATTTTTTGTTCCTATAATATTGTTCTTAATAGCTTCATAAGGATGATCTTCCATCAGGGGTACATGCTTATGTGCTGCAGAATGAAAAACAATATCAATTTTATAATTACTGAAAATACTCTTCATTCTTTTAAAGTCAGTTATATCGGCAATAACCGGAACAATATTTTTTTGCGGATATTTAGATTTTAACTCCACAAAAGTTTCAAATACCGAATTTTCGCCATGACCCAATAATAACAGTGCGGCAGGGTTACACCTGATTATCTGCCTGCATAACTCACTGCCAATTGATCCGCCGCCGCCGGTAACAAGTACGGTTCTATTTTCAAGCATCTTATTAATTGAATTAACATCGGTTTTAATAGGATTTCTTTTCAGCAGATCCTCAATCTGTACCTTTCTTAATTTATTAATTTCAACTTTGCCGTCGATTATTTCATAAATAGGAGGAAGTGTTAGTATCTCAATATTTTTTATCTTATTACAAATATCAACAATTTCTTTTACCTGACTGCCACCAATGGAAGGGATAGCAATAATAACTTTTTTTACATGATAATCCGCTACTTTTTGGGGAATCGAGTGCCTGTTGCCCAGCACTTTAACACCGCGGATTTTCATACCAAGTTTTCTATTATCATCATCAATAAAACCTGCAATATTCATAGTGCCTTTACTATTTCTTAACAGTTCCTCCATAACAACAATACCCGCATCGCCTGCACCTACTATAAGCGTACTGGTGTGCTTTTCCTTTTGTGAAAACAGACGCATCATCGATTGGTGACTGAATATTCTAAGGCTAAGTCTTGAGAATGAAACGAATAATCCGGAAAAAATAGAATCCAGAATAATAACAGAGAAGGGAACTTTACTGAAAGGTTCAACCGGAATACTTTTAAAGCCCAATAGCAGTAATACCTGCAGTAATAAAATCAGTATACCAGAATAGATTATCAGAAGCAGATCACCGATACTTGCATTTGCCCACCATCGCGAGTACATACCTGCAAAATACATTACAATAATTTTAGCCAGGGCAAGTGAAAAACCAAGTAATAACACTGACGAAACAGTTAAGGGAATATTTAATCCGTCATAACGTATATAAAATGCCAGAAGCGGCAGAAACGTAAAAATCAACAGGTCCAGAAGGATATAATACCTGTTCCTAACATGCTTAATAATTCTTTTCATCCGGTAACTTTCATCTAATCCATTATTGAAAAATAAAACGCCTTTAATAAACTTCATAAATCCCCCGTTTATTATTTTAATGTCTTACCAACTATGCTAAATATTCTGTTGAAATCATCATCCGATAAACCCGAGCCGGAAGGAAAGCAAAGACCGGTATTAAATAATTTCTCTGAAACACCATTTAAATAAGCCGGTGCATCCTTAAAAACAGGCTGTAAATGCATAGGCTTCCACAGGGGCCGGGATTCAATGTTATCTTCCTCAAGTTTTAATCTAATAACTTCAGGAGTAATACCTTTTTGCTTTTCAGCGTCAATAGTAATAGTTGTAAGCCATCTGTTGGAAAATACATTTATGCTTTCCAGAACAAAATTTATACCTTCAAAACCGTTAAGAAACTTAACATACCTTTCAAAATTTTCTCTTCTTTTAGCCACTCTTTTATCAATTACTTTCATTTGCCCGCGCCCAATTCCGGCAACAATATTACTCATCCGGTAATTATAACCTATATTCGAGTGCTGATAGTGAGGAGCAGGATCGCGTGCCTGTTCAGCAAGGAACCTGGCTTTTTTCGTCAACTCTTCATTATCCGATAATAAAGCTCCACCGCCTGAAGTGGTTATTATCTTATTGCCATTAAAAGAAAGTATATTCATTAACCCGTAACAGCCAACGTGCCTGCCCTTATATTTTGAACCCAATGCCTCCGCTGAATCTTCGATCAATGGAATTTCATAATTATCACAAATGGATTTTATCTCATCAAGCTTAGCAGGCATTCCATACAAATGGACCAGTAGTACAGCACCGGGCTTTTTACCTTTCTTCATTCTATCTTTGATTGCATTTTCAAGCAGTTCCGGATCCATATTCCAGGTATCAGGCTCACTATCCACAAAAACCGGCACAGCACCCTGGTAAACAATTGGATTTGCACTTGCAGAAAATGTAAAACTCTGACATATTACTTCATCATCTCTCTTAATCCCGGAAAGAATCAAGGCAAGATGTATTGCAGCAGTTCCCGAAGACAGCACGGCTGCCGATTTTGATCCTGTATAATCAGCTAAATCCTTTTCAAATCCATTTACATTAGGACCTAACGGTGCAATCCAGTTAGTATTAAACGCTTCATTCACATACTCCAATTCCGAGCCGCCCATATGAGGGGGGGAGAGCCATATGCGGGGTTTTTTCATCGACATTTCACCCCGCAGTTGATGATTTTCAGGTGATGGGAAAACATATTTTTACTACTT
>DATHSU010000207.1:0-7149 GCA_035463895.1 Ignavibacteriaceae bacterium
GAACACATCTTGGTTCAAATAACTGGGTGATAAATGCTAAAATGTCCGCCTCTGGTAAACCCATCATTGCTAATGATCCGCATCTTGCTTTCAGCGCCCCGGGTAAATTTTATGCTGCAGTAATAAAAAGCAAAAACTGGAATGCGGCGGGTGTAACCATTCCTGGAGTTCCAGGGATTGTGATCGGTAAGAATGATAATATATCCTGGACAATGACAAACATAATGAATGATGATGGAGATTTTTACATTGAGAAAATTGATTCATCAGGAAAAAATTATTCTCTCAATAATAACTGGAAAGAACTGAAAATAATTAAGGATACTATTAAGGTTAAAGATGCTGATGATTATGTTTATGAAATAAAAGAGACTCACCGCGGACCAATTATTTCAGAGATTCATCCGGGTACTTTATTGTTCAGCGATGAACAGATTAAAATGCCGGCAATTAGTATGAAATGGCTCGGTAATGAATTCAGTGATGAACTTAATGCTTTTCTTAATCTTAATAAAGCGGCAACCATTCCTGATGTTAAAAATGCAATGAAAGATTTTAGTTTACCCGGGCAGAATTTCGTTATTGCTGATAAGGATGGAAATATTGGTTATGTGTTCGGTGCAAGAGTACCATTAAGGAAAAACAATAACCCGACTTTGATATTTGATGGAACAACAACCGAAAATGACTGGCTCGGATATGTTTCTTACAATGAACTCCCGTATCTGATCAATCCTTCTCACAATTTTATAGCTACTGCTAACAATAAAGTAATTAAGACCTTTAAATATCATATTTCAAACTTGTGGGAACCATCTTCAAGGATTGACAGAGTAACAGAATTACTTAAAGCAAAAGGCGTTCATTCAAAAGAAGATTTTATGGGATACCAGATGGATTTAGTTTCGCCGTATGCTAAACAAATCACGGAGTATATTTTAAGTGCATTTAATGGAATTCAAATTCAGGATCAGAATCTTAAAAAATCATTAGAGCTTCTTTCTGAATGGGATTATGAAATGAACAGTATGAGTCAGGCACCTGCAATTTATTCTGTTTTCCTGATGAATCTTCTTAAAAACACTTACTATGATGAGTTAGGCAAAGAGTTATATAATCAGTTTGTGTTCATTGCTAATGTTCCTTTCAGAAGTATTCTTCAATTACTTGAAAACCCGAACTCTTCCTGGTTTAATAATGTTAACACTAAAGAAAAAGAGACACGCGATGTAATAATCCGCAAAAGTTTCTCGGATGCATTAACTGAACTGGAGCGCAAATTTGGAAATAATGTTGCCAACTGGCAATGGGAAAATCTGCATAAGGTTGTATTCAAACATACTTTTAGCGGACAGTCTTCTCTTATTGATAAATTTATTAATATCGGGCCATATTCCATTGGTGGAGATGGAACAACAGTATTTAACACAGAATATCCTTTCTCAGAACCAAATAAAGAAATAGGATTACTTGATCATGAACCATATGAAAATGTTTTAGGACCTCAGATTAGATTCATTCATGATTTTAGTAACCCTGATGAGTTCTATCTAATCTTAACTACCGGTCAATCAGGAAATATTATGAGTGACCATTACAGCGATATGACTAAGTACTGGCTTGACGGAAAATATATGAAGATCAGAACAGACGAACAATCAATAAAAAATGATAACAATAAATTATTCAAACTCCTTGCTGAATAAGGATATAATATTATATGTTTACAACCTGATAATGATATATTATAAAAATAACACTGGACTATATGAAAGTAATAGAACATTTAGATAGAGCAAAAGAACCTTTAATAAGTTTTGAATTAATTCCTCCGAAACGAGGCGGCGATATAAATAGCCTTCTCTCAGTGCTTGAGGATATAGTTAAATACCGACCACCGTTTATTGATATTACAAGTCACGCAGCTGAGGTGTATTATGATGAAACTCCGAGTGGAATAAAAAAAATAATAAAAAGAAAAAGACCCGGTACGCTTGGTATTTGTGCACTTATTCAGAACAAGTATAATATCGATGCTGTTCCTCATGTTTTAACAAAGGGATTTACAAGAGAAGAAACAGAGGATTTTTTAATTGAACTTAATTATCTCGGCATCCAGAATGTACTTGCCATCAGAGGCGATGACAGCGGATACAACAAACCTATCCCTGTTGGTAAAAGTGTTAATCTTTATGCTTCAGATCTTGTAAAGCAGATGGTTGATATGAACCACGGTAAATTTCTTGAAGAAAATCTGCTTGATGCAAAGCCTACTGAATTCTGTATTGGAGTAAGCGGCTATCCTGAAAAACATTTTGAAGCTCCTA
This sequence comes from Ignavibacteriaceae bacterium, assembly GCA_035463895.1. GTDB lineage: Bacteria > Bacteroidota > Ignavibacteria > Ignavibacteriales > Ignavibacteriaceae > JAGXRK01. Next base: position 2,328 of record DATHSU010000207.1, read on the forward strand.
ACCTTAAAACTGATATTAAATACATAAAGCAGAAAATTGATGCCGGGGCTGAATATGTGGTTACACAGATGTTTTATGACAACAAATATTATTTCGATTTTGTTGATTTGTGCACGCAGATGGGAATTACTGCCCCGATTATTCCCGGACTTAAAATCTTAACTTCCAAAGTTCAGCTTCATACAATACCTAAAAACTTTTATGTTAATATTCCTGAAGCATTAGCCGATGAAGTTAGCAATGCTAAACCTGAACACGTTTTAGATATTGGTATTGAATGGGCTGTAAAACAAGTTGAAGAACTCTTGAATAAAAATGTTCCTAGCGTTCATTTTTACATTATGCAGAACTCCAAACCCATTATTAAGTTAATGGAAAGATTGAAAATAAAATGATTAATAGAGCATCTATCAAATCACGAAAAATTAAATGGGGAATAGCCGGCTGCGGCAGGTTTACCGAAGAAGCATTTATTCCGGCGTTAACATTATCGCGTAAAGGAAAACTGGTATCGGTCCACAGCAGGGATATAAACAGAGCAAAATCACTTACAGAAAAATTTGGAGTACAATCATTCAGCAGCGATTATGATGAATTTCTTAAATCGGATATGGATATTGTCTATATATCAAGTGAGAATTCACGTCATCACGAGCAGGTAATAAAAGCTGCTAAAGCAGGCAAACATATACTCTGTGAAAAACCGCTTGCAGTTAACACTATCCAGGCAGAAGAGATGGTAAGGGTATGTAAAGAAAACAATGTTCATCTTGCCGTTAATTATGTTCACAGATTTCACCCGCTTGTCGTAAAAGCAAAAGAGTTAATAAAAGATCAGAAACTGGGAAAACTTGTTTCAATTTCTGCGAATTTTAATATCGATTTTCCGCCAAGCAGTAATTTCAGATTTAATAAAGAGCTTAGCGGGGGAGGAGCATTGCGTGATATCGGAACCCATATGATCGATCTTTTAAGATTTCTTGGCGGAGAAATTTCTGAAATTGATGGTGTGATTGATAATCTGGTTTACCAGAGTGAAGTAGATGATTTCGCAATGGGCACTATAAAGTTTGTAAATAGCGGATATGGAATTTTTAATGTTTCGTTTAATTCTAAAAAAGCATTCAACCGTGTTGAGATCATTTGTCATAAAGGAGCAATGAGCATTGAGAATCTTATCGGCAGAAGACTGTTTGCTCCTAAATTGAATATTCTATTTGAAGGGGAGGCAAAAAAAGCATTCAGGAAAAGAGGCAACAAACAGCTTTACCTGCTTAAATCAATTCATAAATCGCTGTTGAGAAATGAAACTCCTTTAATAACAGGCGAAGACGGTTTAATTAATATGAAATTAATGGAAGAACTTGAAAGAAAATGTCTCTCAAAGAAAAATTAGTTGAAGTTTGTCATAAAGTTTATGAAAAAGGATTTGTCGCTGCTTACGATGGGAACATTTCTGCAAGAACCGAAAATAATACTATCCTTATAACCCGCTCAGGAAAATGTAAAGGCAAAATAACCACTGATGATATCCTTGAAATTGATTATAACGGAAATATTTTAAGTGGTAACGGAAAAGCATCAACAGAAAATAAAATCCATATTTTCGTCTATTCAAACCGAACGGAAGTTAATGCTGTCGTTCATTGTCATCCTCCATATTCAACAGCATTCGCTTTGACTGGTGAGGGATTGACTGATCATTATCTTCCCGAAGTAATGCTGACACTTGGCAAAGTGCCGGTATGTAAATACGCTACACCATCAACGGATCAGGTTCCGGAAAGTATGAAACCTTTTATTGAACATGCCTGGGCATTGCTACTGGCTAATCACGGGGCTGTTACTTTGGGAAAAGATATTGATGATGCATATTATAAAATGGAAAAACTTGAACACGTTGCAAAAATTATTTTTTTGGCGAAACAAATTGGTAAACCCCAAAAACTATCGGAAGAATCAGTAAAATCACTTTTTGATATGGCAGAAAAAACTTATGGTATAAAGCAGGATAAGCGGAATATTTTTTAATCATTTAAATATCAATTAATATTTTTTTATGAAGTCAAAACCTCATATTGCATTATTAGTAGGCGGAACATCACCGGAGCGGGAAGTTTCAAAAGCAAGCGGTAAATCAATCTATAACGCGTTAAAAACTTTGGGTTACAAAACCACAGTTATTGATCCAGCCTATGGCGGTGCACAGCCTCAGGATATCGATTTGTTTTTTGCAGAAAAAGATTTTAGTACTGTTTCTAATCCTAATTATGTTAAAGCATTAAATCTTGATATATGGAAGGACATCGATCTTGCGTTTATTGCACTTCACGGTAAGTGGGGAGAAGACGGCACAATTCAATCAATGCTCGAACTTAAAGAAATTAAATATACTGGTTCGAAAGTTTTATCCAGCGCTCTTGCAATGGATAAAATAAAATCAAAAATACTTTTTGATCACCATAGGGTAAGAACGCCCAAATGGATTGCTGTAAAAAACGGCGATATAAAGACTGATTATGTAGTTGACAGAATAAGAAATGAATCAGGCTTCCCGGTAGTGATAAAACCTAATGATCAGGGTTCAACAGTAGGATTAAGCATTTGTCATAAAGAAGCTGAGGTTGGTGAAGCTTTAGCACTTGCATATAAATACTCAGACAGAGTATTAATTGAAGAATACATTCCCGGCCGTGAGCTTACGGTTGCTGTTATTGATAATAATCCGCTTCCGGTTCTTGAAATAAAACCTAAACATGGTATCTATGATTATGAGTGTAAATACACTTCAGGTATGAGTGAGTATATTGTTCCTGCTCCTCTGCCCGAAATTGTGTTTCAGGAACTTCAGGTAATGGCTGTGCAGGCTTTCAAGGGTTTAAGATGTGAAGGTTATGCAAGGGTTGATTTTCGTTTGAATCCTGAAAACATTCCTTACACACTTGAAGTAAATACACTGCCTGGAATGACATCATTAAGTCTTGTTCCTAAAATGGCAAAAGCTGCCGGAATATCTTTCGAACAGTTAGTAGAGAAAATTATAAATCTCAGTTTATGAAGTTGTTAAAGAGTGGTAAGGTAAAATTTTTATTTGTTGCGTTATTGAGCGTTGTAGGAGGAGTTTTTCTTTTGTTCAATGAAAAGGGAGTAATCCGATACGTTGAATTAAAAAATCAAGTTGATAATCTGAATGAACAAATTGAATTGCTTGAAAAGGAAAACAAAAAGTTAGAAGGCGAAATTGATTCCCTCAAGAAAAAGATTCCCTCAATTATTGAGAGAACCGCCAGAGAAAAATATGATATGATAAGACCGGGTGAGAAAAAGTTTGAGTTTGTTGAAGAATGAGGTGGATAGAATGATTGAATGATTTTCATCCTCAGAATCAAACTCAATCCGGATCTTGAAGCCATTAATAAGCAGAATTAAAAGCAATGAAAAAAAATATTGAAATTCCTTCCGTTCCGCTTGCCGAAAGAACTAGACCAGCAATACTAAATGATTTTTTTGGTCAGAATAATCTGCTTGGCAAAGGTAAGCCGATCAGATTAATGATAGAGAATGATACGCCAACCTCATTTATTTTATGGGGACCACCGGGTTCAGGTAAAACTACTATTGCAAGAATAATTGCCAATCATACCAAAGCAGATTTTTATCAGATTAATGCTGTGTCTTCGGGAGTTAAGGATATTCGTGAGATTATTGAGATTGCGAAGAAAAATAAATTTGTCAATAGAAGAACAATTCTGTTCATAGATGAAATACATCGCTTCAATAAAGCTCAGCAGGATGCATTACTGAATTCAGTAGAGGCGGGTGAAATAACTCTGATTGGTGCAACAACCGAAAACCCGTCATTCGAAGTCATACCTGCATTAAGATCACGAGCAAGAGTTTATGTGCTTGAGGAATTATCAAAGCAGGAACTTCTGTCTATTCTTAAAAATGCATTAGCCAGTGATGAATTCCTTTCAGCTCTTCCAATTAAAAAGGTTGACGAAGATTTTCTGCTTTATCTATCTGGCGGTGATGCACGAATGATGTTAAGCATTCTTGAATCAGCTGTGATACAGGAAATTGGAAAAGATAAAATTATCATCTCAAAAGAAGTGCTTGAAAATGTAGTTCAAAAGAAAAATGTAGTTTATGATAAAAGCGGTGAAGAGCATTATAATGTTATTAGTGCATTTATTAAAAGTATCAGGGGAAGTGATCCTGATGCTGCCCTCTATTGGATGGCAAGAATGCTTGAAGGAGGCGAAGATCCGCTTTTCATTGCACGACGAATGGTTATCTTAGCTTCGGAAGACATCGGTAATGCTTCACCAAATGCACTGGTTTTGGCAGAATCAACTTTTAGTGCAGTACATAAAATCGGAATGCCTGAGGCAAGAATTATTTTAGCTCAGTGCGCAACTTATCTTGCATCGTCTCCGAAGAGCAATGCTTCTTATCTGGGAATAGATAAAGCTATTTCTGAAGTAAGAAATAACGAACAATTTCCCGTTCCTCTCCATTTAAGAAATGCGCCAACCAAACTGATGAAAGATATCGGATATGGCAAGAAGTATAAATATGCTCACGATTTTTCAAATCATTTTGTGGAAGAGAATTACTTACCCGAAGAATTGAAAGGAAAGCAATACTATTTTCCTACCGAAAACGGGCAGGAGAAGAAAATAAAAGAGTGGCTTAAGTTTTTGTGGAAGAAATTAAAGAAGTATTAATCACATAAGGCAGAACATTTTTCCGGGAAGCTGTTTAACTAACCCTTTAAATTCAAGCGAAAGTAAATTGACAAGACAATCAGATGTTGAGA
>DATHSU010000208.1:0-2448 GCA_035463895.1 Ignavibacteriaceae bacterium
TGCTTACAAACACGATCTTGATGTTGGCTCAACACTTGATCTTAAAACTGATTACGGTATGCGGGATTTCCGCATTGCCGGAGTTTACTATGATTATGCTTCTGATCAGGGATTGGTAACAATTCATTACGATCATTTCAAAAAACACTGGAACACAAAAGGCGTTTCCGGTATTTCTGTTTTTGTTGATGAAGGAAGTTCAATTGATGATGTAAAAGAAAAAATACAATCGCTGGAAACCGATGGACAGCAGCTTTTTGTGAGAACATATAAATTTCTTCGCGATTCTTCCATTGAAATATTTGACAGAACATTTTTGATTGCGCAGGTACTTCAAATCCTTGCAGTAATTGTTGCCTTTGTTGGAATATTAAGTTCACTGATGTCATTGCAGCTGGAAAGAAAAAGAGAGCTTGGCATTCTGCGTGCAAATGGTTTGCTGCCAGGACAATTATTCAAAATTGTTAATCTCCAGACTTTACTGATGGGATTAACAGCGGGAGTGCTTGCTTTACCGCTTGGAAATATTTTGGCGGCAATTCTTGTCTTCATAATTAATAAAAGATCTTTCGGTTGGACAATGCAATTCGAGTTTTTACCATCAATAATGATGGAGGCAATGGCCCTGTCGATTGTGGCTGCAATTCTCGCAGGAATTTATCCTGGCTATAAAATGTCAAAAACTTCTCCGGCAAATGCATTGAGGGAAGAATGAAAAATCTTTTATTAATCATTCTATTAGGGTTTCTTTTATTTGGCTGTGAAGACAAGAAGGTTATTACAGAGGAAAGCGGCGTAAGTCTTTCAAAAGCTATGGGTGATGTTGAAAGCGAGGACTTCAGTAAAGCTGTTGAAAAAAGAAAATTTGTTTTTCCTGATGATCACGGACCTCATCCCGATTTCAGAACCGAGTGGTGGTATTTTACAGGAAACTTAACAACAGACGACAACAGAAATTTCGGATATCAGTTCACGATTTTCAGAACTTCTCTCAGTAAAGAAAAACCCGAAAGAAATACCGACTGGAATTCAAATCAAATCTATATGGCACACTTTGCAGTTACTGATATTGATGGAAACAAATTTTACTTTGATGAAAAATTCAGCAGAGAAGGAAATAATCTTGCCGGCGCAAAGGCAAATCCTTTTAAAGTCTGGCTGGAAGACTGGCAGATAATCCAAACAGAAGACAGAGCAGCATTTGATTTACCAGTGATGAATATAACAGCTAAATCTGAAAATGTAGGAATCAACTTTAAACTTGAAGCAGTTAAGCCCATTGTTCTTCAGGGTGATGAAGGATTAAGTCAAAAAGGAAAACAACCTGGTAATGCGTCTTATTACTATTCCTACACAAGATTAAAGACGGAAGGAAAAATAATTCTTGATGGAAAAGAATTTTCTGTGAATGGATTCTCATGGATGGATCGCGAGTGGAGCACAAGTGCTTTGAGTGAAGATCAGGCTGGATGGGATTGGTTTGCATTGCAGTTGAATGACAACACTGAAATTATGTATTATCAAATGAGAAAGAATGATGGAGCTCCAGATGTTTTCAGTAAAGGAGTTTATGTAAATAAAGATGGAACATCACAGTTACTAAAAAAAGATGATGTGATTTTGAATGTGAATGATTACTGGGAAAGTCCAACCGGCGAGAAATATCCTTCCGGCTGGAGATTTCGTATCCCTGCAAAAGAAATTGAACTTGCCATAACTCCAGCAATAAAAAATCAGCTAATGGATGTTGCGGTGAGATACTGGGAGGGCTCAGTAAAAATTGAAGGAACAAAATCCGGTTCTAGAATTTCAGGAAGAGGTTATGTTGAGTTAACGGGTTATTAAGTTGAACTATTTTATTAAACAAATTGTCTTTACATCTATATGAATAAACAAAAAAAAATATTACTCCTAATTTTTCTGATTGTACCTTTAGTCCAATTAGCTGCTCAGGACATTTTTTCTGATTCTTTAACGTCTTTTCATCAGAACAGAATGAACATAAATGAATCCGCAATGCTTGTGCTTGGCGGCTGGGCAGCAGGAAACATCCTGGTTGGTACTTATGGAAACTTCAAAGCAAACGGAAAAGCAAAATACTTTCATCAGTTCAATGCGATTTGGAATGTTGTAAATCTGGGAATTGCTGCTTTTGGATATTTTAATGCCGTTAATTCTGATCCGGCAACGATGACCAACCTGGAAAATCTGAATGATTATACATCCCTTCAAAGTTTTCTTTTACTTAATGCCGGATTAGATGTCGCTTACATTATGACTGGCTTTTATCTGAAAGAAAGAGCTAAGAACTCTGCAAACGCAGAACGTTTACGAGGATACGGAAACAGTTTGCTATTGCAAGGCGGATTTCTTTTAGTGTTTGATGTTGCGCTTTATTTTATTCATCAAAGTAATGCAGATATAAATTTATATCCGCATTTGGAAAGT
>DATHSU010000209.1:0-11241 GCA_035463895.1 Ignavibacteriaceae bacterium
ATGATACCGTTGCATGGATTCTTTTATCCATTGTACTTGGATTGATTGGCGGTGAAGTTGTTTCGGTGGGTACAATCAGCTTTTCTTTTTTTAAGGTAATTCTGTTTTTTGGCATAAGTTTTTTCATCGGCAAATTTATTGTAAGGCATTTATTAGAATTCACACTTAATAAAATTACTTCCCGGGATAAAATTTTAACCTTAATTATTGTTTTTACATTTGCACTTGGCGCAATTGTACAATCAATCGGTTTGGAAGCAGTGCTCGGTGCTTTTATTGCAGGAATAATATTTGCACAGCAGCCTTCAGTCCCAAAGGAATCAATTAATAAACTTGAAAGTACAACCTTTGGGATATTTGCACCAATATTTTTTGCAAGTGCAGGACTGAAAGTTAATGCTATAGATCTCTTCAAACCAGAATTGATGCTCATAGGACTTGGCCTTATATCAGTAGCAATATTCAGTAAATTTGTCGGAGCCTACTTAGGTGCAAGATTGTTTGCCAGAACTGATCACTGGACTGCACTCAGTTTTGGAGCAGGGCTGAATGCCAGAGGCGCGATTCAAATAATCGTTGCAACGATCGGACTTTCATTCGGAATTCTTTCACAGGAGATTTACTCACTTATAATAATAACAGCTGTTGTTACTTCTCTAATGGCGCCTGTTATGTTAAGATGGACATTGAAGCGTGTTAAACCGGAGGATGCAGAAATAAGAAGATTACAGCAGGAAGAACTTTTAAAAGATAATATTTTAAACAGGATTCACAGAGTTTTACTGCCTGTCAGGAAACGTGAAATCAGTCAGGCTAGTCCGTCAAAATTAATTGAAGCAAGAATACTTGAAAGATTAGGACGTAAAACAGATTTAAGCGTTACTCTTTTCACTATTTCCAGTGAAAGTGAAAAACACGACAGCCAACAGTTCCTTAATACTCTTGCAGGATTTTTCACAAAGTTCCCTGTTACTAAAAAAGTGGTTGATAGTAAAAATACACTTGAGACTATACTCGAAGAAGTTAGAAAAGATTATCATCTTTTAATTCTTGGTGCAACCGAGCGAAATAAAAACCAGAATTTATTGTTCAACCCTATTGTAGATAATCTTGTAAGGTTTGCACCTTGTCCGAGCATCGTGGTTCAAAGCAGCAATGTTTCTGATGACTGGAGACCGAGCAGAATTTTAGTTCCTACAAACGGAAGTCTTGCTTCCAAACGTGCGGCTGAGATTGCATTCGGTATTGCTTATCATGATCACGACCAGGTTCATATTCTTAATGTAATAGAGGCAAAAAAAGACTTCTCATCTTCTATTGATTTCGAAGGAAGCCTAACCGAGCGCAGATTTACATTTGCTCATCAAACAGTCGCAGAGTTGAAAAAACTTGGTGAATCTCTAAATGTAAATACTTTTACAGAAATTGAAGTAGGCGAAGAGCCTGATACGGTTATATTAAAGATGGCATCAGAAAAAAACTTCGACTTGATTATACTCGGAACTGATATCAGACCCGGAGCAGATAAACTGTATATGGGTCCGAGAGTAGAAAAAATCCTGAGTAACTGTACCTGCCCTGTGCTGGTGGTTAATTCGGTTTAAGAAATATGTAGCTGTTAATTACCGATTTATTTCTAAGCATCTTTTCGGTGAGCTATTTTAATAATGTAAATTATTAATAGGTCATCAATTATTTCATACAAAATCCTGTGGTTGCCAATCCTTAAACGGTATCTTTCTTCAGAAGTAAGTTTTATACAGCCTTCCGGTCTGGGATTACTTGCCAGTGATTTGATCTTGCTGATAATCCTCTTAATAACTTTACTGTCAAGTTCATTTAATTCCTTAACTGCGGATTTCTTAAACTCAATTTTATATTTTACCATTACGCTTCAGATCATCCAGTACTTTTTCAAAGGAAATTGTACCCTCATTTTCACGTTCTTTGAATGCTTTCAAATCTTCCTGATCTTCTGATAACTCTCTTCTTATTGCTCTTTCAATAATTTCTGAAACAGATACAGAGCTTTCAGCGGCTTTAATCTTCAAAGCTCTATGTAGATCCGGGTCCAGATATATGGTTGCTCTTTTTGCTTCACTATTCATTTTTTCAAATCCATTAAATATTAAAACGATTGATTCAAAATAACATTATAACGTTTTAACATCAAGTCACCTAGTTGTGTAGTTTTAATTAACTATCTCTGATGGGGTTTCAAATCTGAATTATTTCAATTTTATTTCTTCCTATGTCAATCGTCAATACTTTACGTTGATTATCAATCAATGCCTGTCTGTCGCCAAAAGCCTGTGCTGTTTTAAGCACTCCGAATGTCAGCGAGGATTTTTCTTCACCCGGATTATCAGGAATAGGCAAATCGTCAGATACGTTTGAAAGAATTTGAATGAATAATCCGTTGCCTGCATCGCCCTTATGAAGCTGTCCTGTTGAGTGAAGAAATCTTGGTCCATATCCGATTGTAACAGGGACTTTGTACTTCCTTAGAATCTGAGTTCGAAACTGATTCAGCGTTTTATCTATATCATTCGCCGGTTTGAGATATGCCTGTATGGATACATAGCTTTTACCGGATTGACTTTGATGAAGAAAATTATTGAAAGCATCTTTAAAGTTTTTTGCTGAGATTTCGCCATAAACTTTAATATCATTTTCAACAAGTTTGGGAATCATTTCCGGCATTGCGCCGGCTTCCATATAATTTTTAATAAACTCCCGTGCAATAACTTTAGCCTGCTCAACATTAGGTTGATCAAAAGGCTGAACCTTCATTCTCCAGCCAGCCACTGCTGTTGCAAATTCCCATACATAAAAATCTGAAGCAAGGTCATACGTATCATACCAGACTATTTCAATTACAGGAAACCCTGCTGCTTTTAATGCGGCTATTTTGTCTTCATACAAACTCTCGCTTTTAAGTTTTATAGAAACAAATACACGATCCTTTCCATAATACTCAGGTGATAATAATTCTTCACCGTCAACCGGGAGAATACCTTTTCCGTTTTTACCTGTACTTTCGGCAATAAGCTGTTCAACCCATGAGCCAAAACTTTTTATCTTATCAGAAATTATAAAAGTAAGCTTGTCCACACCCTGCTCTGCAAGTTCACCCAGGATACATCCAAGCTTCGCGCCTGTATTATTTTCATCTGAGAGTGCAGCTTGCTCAGCAGCCCGTTCAGCACGAGCTAAAAATTTAGGAAGATCAACGCCGATTAGCGCTGCAGGTACGCAGCCGAATAATGACAGCGCTGAAAACCTTCCGCCAATATCAGGATCATTAAGAAATATCTTTCTGAATCTCAGATCTTCAGCTACTTTCTGTAACCCGCTTCCGGGATCTGTTATTGCGATGAAGTGATTTCCAGCCTTTTCTTTACCAACTTTTTCTGAGACAAAATTGTAAAAGAATTTCATAAACGAAAATGTTTCAACAGTACCGCCTGACTTTGTTGAAACGATATATAAAGTTTTTTCCGGATTAAGTTTATCAGCAAAATGTTTGACTGCCCCGGGATCTGTACTGTCCAGAACAGATAAATCTATAAAACCTTCCTCAATACCAAAAGTTAAACGGAATACTTCAGGGGCAAGACTCGATCCGCCCATTCCAAGCAGTAAGGCGTTTGTAAAACCTTCATTTCGAATGGAATTAACAAAGTCGTTGATTTCCTTTAAAGAATTTTTTGTCGCAGCAGGGCTGTTAAGCCATGCCAATCGATTAATTATTTCATTAGTATCATCACTCCACAGGGTATGATCTTTTTTCCAGATACGATTGATTACATCTTCCTGCAATAATCTATTAAAAGTATTATTTACATCCTGTTCAAGTTTACCTAATGAATACTTGATCATTTTATTTCTCTTTCTTTAATGTTTCAACTTTTTCTGAAATACTTTTCAGCAGTGAGTCAAAAGAATCAGCGAAGGATTTAACTCCATCTGTCTGCAGTTTATCAGTTATCTTTTCCAGGTCTATTCCAAGATGAGCTAAGGTAGTTAACTGTTCTTTTGCTTCCTTAAGATTCTTATCGAGTGTAATTGATAATTTACCGTGGTCAAGAAATGCATCTAATGTTGCAGGAGGAATTGTATTGATTGTATCTGCTCCAATTAATTCATCAACATAAAGCGTATCAGGATAATCGGGATTTTTTGTTCCGGTACTTGCCCAAAGAAGTCGCTGTACCTTTGCTCCTTTACTCTTCAATTTATTCCACCTTTCTCCTGAAAAAATTTCGTGAGAAAGTTCATAGGCAACTTTCGAGTTGGCAATAGCGATTTTTCCCTGAAGTTCTTTATTACCAATGGCTTCAAGTTCTTTATCGCAGGAAGTATCAACACGGCTAACAAAAAATGATGCAACCGAGGCAATTTTACTTACATCACCACCAGATGAATCGAGCTTTTCAAGTCCCTTAATGTATGCCTCAGCCACCAGTTTATAGTTTTCATTACTGAATATTAGAGTAACGTTAACATTTATACCTGATCCTATTACTTCAGTTATTGCCGGAAGACCTTCCAGAGTTGCAGGTATTTTAATCATTATGTTAGGACGATCCAGAGATTTAAATAATCGCTTTGCCTGCTCAATTGTTTCATTTGTTTTATGCGCAAGATGTGGATTAACCTCTATACTAACGTAGCCATCATATCCATTTGTGCTTTTGTAAACAGGAAGAAGAAGGTCGGCAGCCATTGCGATATCTTTAAGCGCTAATAATTCATAAATTTCTTCAATTGAAAGATCTTTACTTAGCAGTTGTCGAATATCATCATCATAATTCGTACTTCCGGAAATAGCTTTATCAAATATTGTTGGATTGGATGTCATTCCCCTCAATCCCATATCAATAAGTCGTTGAAGTTCACCTGAAGTAATAAGATCACGTTTTATATAATCAAACCATATCGATTGTCCGAGTTTAGCAAGTTCAATCATTTTTGACATTTCATATCCTCTTTGTTTATTTTGCTTTGAGATTTTATTTGCAAAGTTAATTATAGCTAAGGAATTATTTTAGTGATAGAAATATTTTAATGTAAAATGACCGCTAAACTCAGAGAAAAAATACTTAACAACAAAGCCAATCTCATTATTCTGCTCTACGCTGTACTTATGGCAATTGCAGGAATTTTTGATCTTCAGATTTCGCAATCATTGGTCAATAAAAATTCCGGATGGGCAAAAGTTATTGAGGATTACGGTGAACTTCCCGGAATAATTACTATTCTCACTGCAATATTTATATATTATAAAAAGAAGAAGCATTCATCAAATGTGCGTACCGTTTCATACAGCTTCATTCTAACTTATTCAGCATTTATGCTTTTTAGTTATATCGGAAATGTTTTGTTAAAACCTTTAGTGAACTCATTTCATCCTGTAATAATTTTTGCTTCCGTTTTAACGCTTACATCAGTTGTCCTGGTAAAAAAATTAAAGATTAATTTTTCAGAAACAGCATTTGACTTCTCAAAAGTCGTTTTATTGATGGGAATATTCGGATATGTTTTGTTTGTGCAGCCTTTAAAAATTTTCTGGGGCAGGGTCCGCTTCAGAGATCTGGATGTTCTCTTTTCAAATTTCACTAACTGGTATGTTCCTAATGGTGTAACCGGAAATGAATCTTTTCCATCAGGACATACTGCGATGGGATTTATTCTTATATCGTTTTTTGTATTATTCAGGAATAAAAATTTTGTAGCAAGATTCGGGGTGTATTCTTTTGTCTTAACCTGGGCAATAGCAGTTGCAGCAAGCAGAGTAGTAACAGGTGCGCATTTTCTTTCTGATGTTATTGTCGGATCAATGGGAATGTTGTTCGTTTACTTATACTTTTCTAAACCGGAAAGAACTAAAAACGTTTAATCCGGATTTCCAATTAACGAATACCAATTAACTATTAACAATCTCACCTGTTCTGCCAATACTCTCTGTAGTTTTTCTGTGTGATCAGTCCAATGGGTCCGTCATAAATTCCGCCGTCTCTGAATCCGTCATATACTCTAACTGCTATAACATTTTCGCCATCTGTATTCAACATGCCGTAAGGAATAAAGTAAGCTCTTAACTCCAGGTATTCATTATTTTGATTGAACTCTGTTGGAGTTTCCCCATCTCTCCATATTCCTGTTGAGCCGACAAACTTTCCATTTATAAATGCCTGATCAATATCATCAATTTTCCCGAGAAGAAGAATGAATTTTTCATCTGCATAATCTTCAGGAATTGTAAATGATTTTCTGTACCACGCAAATCCATCGTAATCTTTATAACCCTGGGTTTCCCAGTGTGCCGGAACAAAAATGCGGTTCCATCTTGAATCATCATATGTTTTTGCACTCCACAAAGAATCATCACCGGTTTTAAATTTCCATTCACCGCTTAAGTTAATATCCGGATTAAGAATTTCCTCTGCCCTGTATAAACCAATATTTCCTGACATAATTCCCCCTTCTAGTTCAGCATCGTAAACACGGACTGAAATAATATTATCTCCGGTTTTATTAATTAATTCCGGAGGCACATAATATCTTCTGTATGCATTGTAAGCAGTTTGATAATAAGGAGGGAATCCGCCGGAGACTCCGATCAGCTCTCCATTGAAAAAAACTTCATCGACATCATCCACATAACCTAAGTGGAGATAAATATTTTTTTCTGCTGTGTTCTCTGGAAAAGAAAAAGATTTACGATACCATGCAAATCCGTTGTAACCATGAAATCCCTGATTTTCCCAGGAAGATGGAACTCTTATTTCTTCCCAATCAGAATCATTATAATTTCTCATTCTCCAGTTCATGTTGTCACCAATAGTGAATTTCCAGAGTCCTGATAGGTCAAGCACTTTATCAGCATCATACTTTGGCGGAGGCGGAGAATTTTGGAATTCAAAGCATCCTGTAAGTGTAACCAAACCACACAATAAAGTTATTAGAATGAGAGCGCTATTTATTTTTTTACTTATCATCGAAATTTCCGGGCTAAACATATTCTGATTATAATATTTTTCTGTCATGCAAATGTAACGAATTGTAAAAAAATGTCATGACCAACTATCTTGTCGTAAGTTTAGCTGTAAAATCATTATTCAAATATTCATTATAAATGAATGATGCCATACGTCTTACTTTATCGTTTTTATCAGATAATGAAAGCTTTTTTACGGCTTCAAGACCTTCCTTGCTGTCCATTTCAAACAAGGCAAGTGCAATTAAAATTTTTATACTGGCATTTTCCTCTTTGCTGATCTGATTTATTAAGTCCTGAGCTGTTTCCATAACTTTATATTTACCAGCAAAATAGATGGCGCTTTTTCTCACGCCTTCATTCTCTGAATGGATTCCCATTATTAGGTTATCCATGGCATATTTGTTCTTTGTGAATTCAGCCAGGCTGTTTTGTGCAAATAGATTGCTGGTTAATACTAATCCTAAAACAAGGACTAAAACTGTTTTTGTTAAATGTGCTTTCATTTTGAACCTCCTGAGAATAAATAATTAGTAAATAAATCATCTAATGTCTGGTTCAAAACTAAATTGACTAGTTGTAAGGGGTGTCACCCGCAGGTAAAGTGTTGTAAAATATTGTCATGATTAATTACGAACCTGTCTGCCGACAGGCAGGTTAGGAATTGGGAATTGGGAATTCGAGAGCAGTATTTCATTTATCGGCTTATAATATCTATTGTATAAAACTATTAAATAGTTTAGTTTTTAAGTGAATTACATCAGAAAGTTTGAGAAAAATGGAAAATTACTTTTCAAGAATTACAATTGATCCTTCAATTTGCCACGGAAAGCCATGCATCAGAAATATGCGCTGGCCAGTTGAAGTTATTCTGGATATGCTTAGTTCAGAGATGAATATTGAAGAAATTTTAAACGATCATCCTGAATTAGAACGGGAGGATATTTTGGCAAGTCTCAGATATGCAAAGTTGTTAGCTTCCGGAAAAACTATCACTGAAGTTGCTTGATGAAAATTCTTTGTGACGTTCATTTACCAATCAAATTAGTTGAATTCTTGAAGTCAAATGCAATAGATGCAATCCACGGAAGCAAAATTCTGGATGGCTGGTATACGAATGATGCTGATTTTTGCAGATATGCAGATGAAAATGATTTTATATTTGTGACTAAAGATAATGATTTCAGAGATTCACATATAATTAAAAAAACTCCAAGGAAATTAATTAAGATAAATCTGGGTAATATTTCCAATCAGAAACTCATAGAAATTTTTTCAGTAAATCTTAACTATATAATCGAGATATTCAAAAAAGAAAGTGCATATATTGAGATAAATTATGACAATATATCGCATATATCATAATTAAGATTAAGAATTCTCATATCACCAGCTTATATCCCACTCCGTGAACGGTTAAAATGAATTGAGGGTGATTCGAGTCCTTTTCAATTTTTTGTCTGAGTTTAAGTATAAAATTATCTACAGTTCTGGTAGTAGGTGTTTCTTCAAAACCCCACACTTCTGTGAGAAGTTCATCACGACTCACAGTACCATTTTTCTTTTTCCATAAATAATGAAGTATTTCAAATTCCTTGTGCGACATATGTACTTCTTTATTCTTAACCTTTGCCTGATACGTTCCAAAGTTTACCAGAAGATTTCCAATCAGAATATCTTTATCCTCAACAGTTTTTGTATTCAGTTCGCCTCTTCTTAGTATTGCCTTAATTCTTGCAAGAAGTTCGCGCAGGCTGAATGGTTTTGTAACATAATCATCAGCACCGAGTTCTAGTCCGAGTACTTTATCAATTTCTTCACCTTTTGCTGTAAGAAGTATTATAGGAGTTGTAATACCATTTTTTCGGGCTGACTTACAAACATCGAATCCGGACATTTTAGGCATCATTACATCAAGAATTATCAGATCATACTGATTCTCAAGAATTTTGTTCAATCCTGTTTCGCCGTCCTCTGTAGTATCAACTTCATAGTTTTCAAATTCGAGATTATCCTTCAATCCCATTCTCATAGCGGGTTCATCTTCACAGATTAAAATTTTGGGCATACTAAACTCCGTTATTGATTGTTAGACACCGGTAATAAAATTTTAAATGAACTACCTTCGTTTAATTTACTCGTAACTGTTATCTTTCCATTGTGCGCATCAACTATATGCTTAACTAAGCTTAATCCTAATCCAGTTCCTTTTACATTATGAATTGAACCGGTTGATACGCGGTAAAACTTATCAAATATTTTTTTCTGATCTTCTTCCTTTATTCCAATTCCTCTATCCGATACTTCAATGAATATAAATCCGTCCGTCGATCCTGTTTTAATATTCACTTCCTTTTTATCATTGCTGTATTTGACTGCATTATCAATAAGATTGATAATTGCTTCCGAGATGGCTTCAGAGTCAATCTTAACAAATGGGAGATTATCTGCTTTATTAAAATGAAACTCAAATCCTTTATTATGCAGATGGAAGTTATAATTGTTGTAAACCTGTTCTGTAATGTTATTTATATCTGCAACAGTAAAATTGTATTTGCGCTTTCCTGCTTCGGTTTTTGAGAAGTTAAGAATTGTGTTTACAATCTTTCCGAGTCTGTTTGTTTCCTGACTGATAATCTGGTAGTACTCTTTTTTCTTCTCCTCCGTTTTCACTCTATCCATTTCAAGAGTTTCAGCAAACATACTTATTAATGCAAGCGGAGTTCTTAATTCGTGAGATACATTTGAAACGAAATCTGCTTTGATTTGAGCAAGTTCAACTTCTTTCTTAACATTTCTATAAACAATATAAACTCCGATTAACAGTACCACTGCCAGAATAATAATCAGAATAATGTTTGTAGTCGCACGTTCTTTGACAAGATCCTGAATTGTTTTCCCAACCAAAGCTATTCCAAGAGTGTAATCAGGAATCATCCATAAAGGTTTTTCAAGCTGAACTTCCTTCACATCAAAATCTTTTGTAGAGTTGAACTGAAAATTATTACTCCTGTTTATAACAGAAATAATAAACTCATTTTGAGCAACCGCCTGAATTTTAGGTGAGAGAATTCTGAAGACAAAAGTCTCAGGTTCAATTATCATCCCGCAAAGCTTTTTTGATTCACCTTCCTGTTCAAGAGTAAAAATCAGTAATGAATGATTCTGCAGTTGGCCGGTTTTTAACGGTTCTATTTTTCTATAGCCTCCGCGCTGATAAGTATATAGTCTGTTAATTGTTTGTTCATTTAATGAAAGAGTAGTTGAAATAATTTTATTTAGATCTTTTACGGGATAGCTGTTTATTAATTGATTTTTAAGTTGAGCGGAATATAATAACTCAATATCAGTATCATCCGGACCATCAGCTATAAAAATCATTTCCAGAGAGACATGCTCATCATAAAATCTATTCAATAAGTTCTGAGTGCTTTGGTTATCTGATGTTTGAATCTGTTCAACCAGAAGGCTTGTCTGACTTGCCCAGCTGCTTACTACATCTTCAGAATATTGATTAACCGAAAACAATATCGCTTCAAGCTGATTATTGTATATTGTATTGAGGACTTCTTCTCTTTCATTTAGCGAAGTAATTTCATTCAATACGAAGAAAGCAATAGGCAGCAAAATTATTATTCCAAGTAAAATAACAATCTTTTTAACAGCACTATTCATCGAAATTAGAAATTATTTTTTCTTCAAACTGTTTGATACCATTTCAAATACTTTATCCTTTAAAGAATCATAAGTTTCATTAATCGGATAAACCGGTTCTAAGAACTTTACACTGATTTTTTTCATAGGACGGGGAATTTTCTTACCTCTCGGCATAGCATCATAAGCACCATCAATAGCTACAGGAACAACTGGAATGTTCAGCTCTCTTGCAAGTATTGCAAAGGTTTTTTTGAATGACCCGATCTCACCATCCCTTGTCCTGGTGCCTTCAGGAAAAATTATAATATTCTTTTCTTTCTTTAGTACCGATGCAAGTTTTTGTAATGATGATTTCAGATCACTAAGATCCATTACAATTACATTGTTCTTATTAGCAATAAACTTAAGCCATCCCTGTTTAATATGTTTTTCTTTTGCGTAGAAGTAGGTTTTCTTCATCAGTTTATTTTTTAAGAACACAGCAACGAATAACCCGTCAATAAAACTCTGATGATTCGGAGCAAGAATGAACGGACCATCGGGAATGTTTTCAATTCCCTCTCCTTTAAGTCTGAAATAAA